>DASZTI010000033.1:0-3496 GCA_035548215.1 Candidatus Dojkabacteria bacterium | reverse complement strand
ACTTTTTCTTCAACAATTGTTTTTGTAATTAAACGCGTTGCATAGACACTCCTGATAGATTTTAAAGCTTTCGGGACATATGTGAGTAACTTTAACTTTAAATACTTCTCACCCAACTCTCTTCTTCTACGATTAGATGTATATAATAAATGATGAAACCCTTTAGCATTAAAAATCACTTCATCATTTATCGCAGGACAGAAAACAGATTTGATATTTGAATAGAATATCTTCTGTTGTTTTTTGTAAATGGAAAATTTTATACATAAAGTTTACGAAACATAAATTAAATCTATTTGAACAACCTTATTAATAAATGAAGATTTAATTTCAAACAAAAAGGGAGGCTTTCACCTCCCTTTTTTAATATCCTAATTGACTAGGGTATTACATCATTCCATCCATACCACTCATTGGGTTTGGTTCAGATTTCTTTTCTTCTGGAATATCTGCAATTACAGCTTCTGTTGTAATTAACATAGTTGCAACTGAAGCACCATTAGCTAAAGCCATTCTAGTTACTTTAACAGGATCTATAATGCCTTCTTCAAGTAAATCTACATATTTATCATTCTTTGCATCGTATCCCTTGTTCTTAGAACAGTTAGCCGCAACAACAGCTCCATCTTGCCCAGCATTCTCGGCAATTTGCTTAAGAGGGCTGCTTAAAACTTCATGTAAAATTTGAAGACCAATCTTCTCATCATTATCCTCGACCTTAACAGCATCTAAAGCAGATTTAGCATTGTGAAGTGCTAAACCACCTCCAGCGACAACTCCTTCTTCTAAAGCAGCTCTGGTTGCGTTTACAGCGTCTTCTACTCTTTGCTTCTTCTCTTTAGATTCAACTTCAGAAGCGGCTCCAACTTTGATGATTGCAACACCACCTGAAAGCTTTGCAAGTCTTTCCTGTAGTTTCTCTTTGTCATAATCTGAAGTTGTTTTAGCAATTTGAGTTTTAATTTCATCTTTTCTTGCCTCAACTGCCTTCTTCTCTCCATGACCTTCGACAACAATAGTATTATCCTTGGTAATAACTATCTTCTTAGCTGATCCTAAATCAGTTAATGCAACTGAATCAAGGGTTCTACCAAGTTCAGAAGAGATATATGAACCACCTGTTAAGACTGCTAAATCTTGTAGCATCTCTTTTCTTCTGTCACCAAAACCTGGGGCTTTAACTGCAACAACATTTAATGCACCTCTAAGTTTATTAACTACTAAAGTATTAAGTGCTTGGTTCTCAATTTCATCTGCAATGATGACTAATGGTCGATCAGCTGCCTGAAGAACTTTTTCAGCAATGGCTTGAATATCTTGTAAACTTGAGAGTTTCTTATCTGTTATAAAGATATATGGATTATCCATAACTGTTTCTAAGGTTTCTGGATTGGTTACAAAGTAAGCACTTACATAACCTTTATCAAATTCATATCCTTGAGTATATTCAATTTCATCTTCAAAACCCTTAGCCTCTTCAATTGTTAATACTCCATCCTTACCAATCTTATCAAATACTTCAGCAATCATTTCGCCCAATTTTGCATCGTTGTTTGAGGATATTGTTGCAACATTTGCAATTTCCTCTTTAGTTGAGATTTTCTTTGAAGTTTTCTTTAAGAAAGTAATAACTGCCTCAACACCTTTATCAATACCTCTCTTAAGGGATATTGGGTTAGCACCCGCAGCGACATTTCTTAAACCTAAAGTTGTCATTGATTGTGCAAGAACAGTAGCGGTTGTAGTACCATCACCAGCGGCTTGATTTGATTTACTAGCGGCACTCTTGATCATTTCAGCTCCTAAATTCATAAATGGATCTTGAAGTTTAATTGATTCAGCGACCGTTACTCCATCCTTGGTTATAACTTGGGAACCATATTCTTTAGCGATAGCAACATTTCTACCCTTAGGGCCTAAGGTTACTTTAACAGCATTCGCAAGCATATCAACACCTGCTTTTAATTTCTTTCTTGCTTCTTCATCATAAATTATTTGTTTTGCCATAGTTTTAAGATATTTAATTTATATAATTACTTTATAACAGCTAAAATATCAGCATCATCGACTAAAAGATATTTAGTACCATTAACTTCAATTTCTTCTGGTGCATACTTTTTAAAATACACCCGATCATTTACTTTAACTTTGAATTTGAACTTATCGCTACTAACTTCTCCTAATGCTAGGACTACGCCAGTTTCAGATTTTTTATCCTCATTAGCTGTTTCTGGAACATAAAGACCACCAATAGTCTTCTCTTGAATTTCATCTGCTTTAATGAGAACTCTTTTGCCTAATGGCTTTATAGGTAATTCTTTCATATTAGTTTATTAATAATTTATATTTCTAACTGAGATCTTAGCAATTATTGACTAAGTTTGCTAATAATTTTATTAGCTAAAAGAGACCTTGTCAAGACGATTAGTCCTTAGGGAAAAGGTTTTTATGTTTTTCAAGTAATTCAACAAACTCCTGCCAAACATCATAAACTTCTTTCGATATCTTAACCTTGGGAGTTTTGTTATCTTTCAACATATCCAATGTAACATTATTTAGTCTCCACTGCCTACCATTATCAAGATATATATTAATAACTGGAAGCACTTTGTCCAGAGCATATACAAATTTGGCTTCATCATCTTTTCGTTGCTCGTATGCTTCTATGTAATTGTGAAGATCTGCAAACTCTGGGAATTCTTTGCGAATTGTTTCTAAAGCTTCATGCTCTCTTTCTTCTTTTTTATCTTTTTCTTCCTGAACTTTTGTAAAAATATATACATCGCCAGAATAAACCTCGACCAAATCATGCGCTAGGGAGTATTTAAGAACTTTCTCAACATCAAGATTAAGGTCTTCGCTTGCAATGAAATACCAACTAACTAGAGCAAGTTGGCCAACATGTTCTAAATCGTTTTCATGACGATCTTCATTTTTTACGAGAATCTGTCTTTGAATCTTTTGAAAAGAATTGATGAATTCGACAAATTTTAATAATTTCTCAACCGTTATCATTTACTTTTCACCTTTAATAGTTAGGTTCTCATTTTCCATAACAATATTCTTTATTCTCTTTCCAGTAAAGTCTGAATTTTGAATTAATTTCAAACTATCTCTAAGGCCTTCATTAGCCTGATCAATGAAAGTATTTAAACCGTATTGTGATAACGAATAACTTCCTAAACTGATATCATAGAAAAAGATATCAATATTTTCACCCGCGTCTTTTTCTAAATCATAAATTACCCAGAAGGAGACTTTAGATTTGTATGACATTTTCAAATATATTTTCCAATGATTATTACCACCTTCTATAAAACCTTTTTCAACTTTAAATTCTGAAGGTATGTTCTCATTTAAAGATGTAGCAACAATATTAAAAACTTCTTCTTTGTTAAAGACAGCTGTACTAACGCTAGACTTGTCTTGATTAAAAGCCTTTATCTTATCATCAACGCTTTTAGTATTTTGTTCATTTACTGTATAAAAATCTGTA
>DASZTI010000032.1:0-4000 GCA_035548215.1 Candidatus Dojkabacteria bacterium | reverse complement strand
TCCTGTTACTGCGGTTAAACCACCAACTGTTACCATTTGACCCCAACTGGTTGATAACCAATCTGTTAAAGGTCTCATTGGTGATGTAGCATCAAGAGGTAAGTTATCGGTTCCACCAGCACCTCCTGCAACGGCTAATGTCCATTCGTCATGTAAGTTCTCTTGCATTGCTAATAAATGACTGATCTTTTTAGCAAGATCAATTGTCATTGTCCCATCTGCGGTTGTTGTTGTTACGCCAGGTCCACCTAATTCTGTTGCAATTGTACTATATATTCCACCTTTTTCTGCTGCCATTTTCTGGAAGAATGAAAGTGCTTGTGATACATCTGGACCTGTTTTTCCAGCTCCGATTGATTGACCGTAGATATGGCTTATTAATACACCTGCTTCAGGACTATCAACTTTCATATTTGGAGCAATCTGATGTGCCACATCCATAGCATGAGCTAAAGCATAGTAATGATCTCCATGTGTTCCCATTATTGAGAAGTTAGCACCTGCGAAATTATGACCTCTTCCTACAGCAGTTATTGCTGGGGTCCAAACTTTTGCTAAATCAGAAGGGATAGAACCATTTGATAAACTCCTTGCATATTCAGCAAATGTTACAACATGATCACCGTTCAGATCATTAGGCATTAATGATTCCATACTTGGTGTATAGCCAGTTACTGTTGGAACACTAGTTATAGTTTCTGCAGTTGTTATATGAACGATTGGTCCTAAGTTGGCATCAACCATTCCATTGCTTGGATCTTGGAACCATTGTTGTAATTTTAATGCTTCTGAAGCATTAGTAATACCTGGTTTACCATCTTCCATACCGATAGTATCAAATGCACTCTTAAAATGATTTGCTTGATCTGGAGTCATATTTAACTGACCAGTTAATTCATGAGTTTGTCTGTTTGCTAATTCTTGGTAGAAACCCTTATCACCTAACTCTGTATTTAATACTCCATGACTTGTTCCTGTTTCAGTTCCAGTAGTTGGCATATGAGTATTGTTCCACCATTCTTGAACTTGGTGTGTTACGGCTCCACCGATTCCACCTAACATTGCACCCTTTAAGGTCTTCCATACAACGGTGTTAAGCATTGCTTTGTCGACTAATTTTTGTGCTTCGTCTTTAGTTTCATTTTGAATTGCAGTAATTTCTTCTGCAGTTATCTTCTTTGCTTCACTAGCTCTTGCTACTTGGTCTTCAAATAATTCAATGAAGTTTCTTATTCCATCATCAACTGATGCTTCTTTACCATTAACTGTAAAGATATCTCCCATTCCTAAAGCATTTAATCCAATGTAATTTGTAGTTAACTTTAAGATTCTCATATCTCGATAGATCTTCTTCATGTTCTCTACTTGTTCTGGAGTCATACTTTCTGGTTTAATTTTTCCTTCAGCCATTTGTTTACTGTATTCTGCAATAGCAGTTATTCTATCTTTAACTCCATAAATGTTGTTACCAGCCTCAATGATTCTTGCTCTGAAGAAATCGAATTTACCTGGGTTAGCATTTTCTGTATACAATGCGTGCATTTTGTCTTTGTTAAAGCCTTTATAGTGGATTAAAGTACCAAGAGTACCAGATGCAGCACCACCTAAAAGACCCATGACTACAGCACCACCTAAACCACCTGTTGCTACAACTCCAGCAGTTGCTAATGCACCTGTGATGAGAAGTTTAGCTCCAGAACCTGCGAGGAAGTTAGTCGCTGCTTCTGAGAACCATTTTACAAATCGCTTAAGTTTTCCTGCTTTTGCTTCAACTTTTTGATCAATATCTAATTCAATCTTTTTTAAAGCTTCTTGTGCAGCTTTTTTAGCTTCTGGTGATACAGGTTTATCAGCTGGTTTTTCAACTTCTGGAGTAGTTGGGTTATTCATTAATAAGTCTAATGCGTTGTTTTCAATTAGCATTAATACTAATGCACTCTTTGCTTCTTTATCGTTTGAAGCCAAGATCTTTGCTATTAATACTCTTAATTGAGCTTCATTCTCTTTTAATGCATCCTTAAGGATATTCATTTCCTTTTGCATGTTTGCAACTACTGATGGTGTTGCAGAACCTTTTGCTTGATCAATAGATTTGCCTACTTGAGAGATAAGAACTGCAAGATCAAATTTATTATTTCTATTCTTTGGATCCTTTGTCATTGAAAGCAGATAATCACTTAAAGCTGTCATTAATTCTGCTTGTGCAGTTAATTTAGGATCATTTTCTCCTCTTCTTGCATCGATTCTTAAGTGCATAGCATTCAAAAGAATCTTCGTACTTACTTCTCCTAAAGTCATTTTTGCCAAATCTTCTGCAGTGAGAACTTTTCCATACTTAGCATCTTTCATTGTTTCTTCATTTACAGGTTTGCCTGAAAGAAGATCAATGTTTGTTTCTGTAACTCTTAACGTTCCACTTTGTACCATTTCAAGTGCTAATTTTACATTCTCAAGCTTTTTAACTTCATCTTCATTACCAGTTTTAACTTCACCACCTTTAGTCTTTAAACCATCAATTTTCTTTTGTAATTCATCAATCTTACTCTTTAGGGTGTTTCTATTTTGTAATAATCCTTTAACCTTTTCTAAATCAGCATTTAATGCTTCTTTCCCTTCATTTTTAGGTTCATTCTTAGGTTTTCCTGTTGCATCAAGTGGTTGTGGAGCACCAAATTGAACTCTAGCATCAGGATTGGTTGCTTGAGCCATTCGAGCAGTTCTTTCTGCTCTCTTAGTTTCTAACATTGCTTTAGTATCTCCTCCTGAAGTCATTTCATTTCGTAAAATAGCAGCATTAACATCTTTAAGGACATCTGCAAATTGAGGAATTATACCCTTCCATTCAGTATTTCTATTTACATTATCATTTGATTTATTATTAACAGCGTAATTATTTACTTCACTTAATATCTTATTCATCTCAGCTTTTGCTAATGCAAATTGGTTTGCAAAGGTTAAAGCATCTGTTGTTATATTATATCTATCAGCGAAATCTTCAGAGCTAACTGATTGTGATGGTGTGCTCTTTTTTCGTTCTTCAATTTCAGCCAATTGATCTGGTAATGTTACTCGAACTTTTCTACTGTATCGATTACCTTTTTGTTCTGGGGTTAAGTCTGTCCTTCCTGGATAATTATCAATTTCAATTACTTCAATTAGAGATCCCTTAGGCATACCAGGTTTAAGAACTCCCATAAAGGAAATAATTTTTTCGGTTACACCAGATTTTTTAGGATTAGTTGTCAATTGAATACTTATTTCTTCTGCTGTTTCAGATGAACTTGTTCCAATCTTACCTTTGTATAAAGAAGTCTGAAGTTTTGTGTCAGCAGGTTCCATAATGTCTTGTTTCTGCGCCCCAAATACCGTCAGTATATCCTCAGTTACAGCTTCATCACCACTATTGCCTAGATCTATTACAACTCTGCCTCTTTTGTCTAACTCCATTTGATTTACTTGCCCATTTTCGTAAAGATCATTAGCATTAACAATCTTTCTATCAATGAGTTTATCTTGTTCTTGTAATCCATTTGGGTTACTTAAATCACTATTATTAGGAGCTGCCATATCTTCGTATCTTTGGAATCCTTCTGGACGTGGTTTCATTATTGTTCTTCAATTACATAATTTATTTTATCGTAATCTCCACTATCTAAATACTGAAGATTTGAATCGCATTTATCCACTTTTAGTGTTAAAAGATCCCGTTTAGCTGGATCTGTTTCATTGGACATTTGAGATTCTAGATCTTTCTTTATACCCTCGTACTGCTCTCTAACTACTCTGAATCGTGTTTCAATTAATGCTTCGCTAAAAAGATCGCCAGCATCTGGTAAGACTGCTGTTAATTCTTCTAAGAATGATTGAAAGGTTTCATCGTTTAATTCAGGATATTTTTTATCAAATTTAGCCATTTGTTCTTGGTCGAGATATTTAGGAACTTTTACACCCATGAAGTACTTGGAAGCTATTCTTGTGAAGTCTTTTGTGTATTGATCTT
>DASZTI010000031.1:0-7524 GCA_035548215.1 Candidatus Dojkabacteria bacterium | reverse complement strand
CAGGAATTAATTCTTCTGTTAAGTTTCCATATTCATCAGTCTTAACGGTAGCAACAGTAATCTTACATTTCTCTTCGTATGCAGCATCTAAGTATTCAATTTCATCTGTTAAGAATGGAACGACATCAAATGTCTTTAAGTCTTTAACAGCTTTTAATTCCTTAGCTTGTGCAGCTGTAATCATCTTACCTGCTTTTACTACTGTAGTTTTACCAGCTTTAATATCTTCACTAGCAATTCTGTTTACAGCAGCTTTACCATCATTAACTACCATGTGTGAAATCTTTCTATATGGAGCTTCTAAGAAACCGTATTCATTAACTCTAGCAAGCATCGCAAGCTGAGTAACAACACCAATCGAAGCACTTTCTGGAGAAGTTACAGGGTCGAACTTAGCATAATGAGAGTTGTGTACTTCTCTTACTGAGAATGTAGCTCTTTCTTTTACAAGTCCACCTGGACCTGATGCAGTTACTTTTCTCTTATTTTCTAATTCTGAAAGAATGTTTGATTGATCCATGAAGGTTGATAACTGGTTTGATCCGAAGAATGACTGCATAGCTGCAGAAATTGGCTTTGTACTTACAAGCATTGAAGGTGTTAATTTAGCATCTTGGCCATACATACTCATCTTATCTTTAATATTCTTTTCTAATCTTCTAACACCAACAGCTAACTGCTTGATTAAAACTTCACCAACACTTCTAATTCTTCTGTTTGAGAGGTGATCAATATCATCAGGTGCAACAACACCGTTGTTAACCTCGATTAATCTTTTGATTACAGCGATTAAATCTTCAATTCTGAATCTTAAATCATGATCTGTAAGAGGAAAATCTAAACCTAATTTTCTGTTTAATTGATATCTACCAACTTTACCAATATCAAATTTTCTTTGGTTAAAGAAATGACCTTTAATATATTTCTCAGCACTGTCTAAAGTTACTGACTCATCTGGTCTTAATTTATTGTAAACAGAAATGATTGCTTCTTCTTTACTCTTAGTAAAGTCTCTTGCTAAAGTTGATTCAATATACTTATATTCCTCACTATTATCTACATCTTTAAAGAGATTTAAAATTTCTTCATCAGTTTCATAACCTAATACTCTAAAGAGTTCAGTGATTAAGACTCTTGGTCTTTTTGGAACAAGTCTAATTGAGATTACATTATGCTTACTTACTTCAAATTCATACCATGGACCATTACCTGGCATTAATTTTGCCTTATATAATGATCGTCCACCTGGCAAAACTTCGTTCTCTTCAAAAAGAACTCCTTCTGCTCTTACAATTTGGTGGGTGATTACTCTTCTAACTCCATTAACTACAAAGAAACCATCAGTTGTCATCAATGGAAGATCAACAACAAATAACTCCTGTTCTTTGATTTCTCCAGTCTTATTATTCATCAATTGAACAGTTGCATATACAGGAGCCTCATAATTGAGTCCCAAATCACATGCATCATCAATTGATCTATAAGGTTCGCCTAATCTGAAAGTTTTGAACTCTAAAGTCCACATCTTTTCCATTGTATCCTTAACAGGATTTATTTCAGAAAAAACTTGAGTGAAGCCATTCTCTAAGAATTTAGAAAATGAATTTAATTGAGCTTCGATAAGGTTGGGAAAGTCAACCTTCTTGTTAGAGTTGAGGCTAAGGAGAACTCTGCCTGCTCTATTTCGCATAGGTTCTTTAATCATGAGTAAATATTTGGCCTTAAATTAAACTCCGATCTGTTTGTGAACTTCGATCACAAACATAAAAATCTGTTCAACACGACTAATGTTGAAAAATCGACGCAATCCTAACATAAAGTAGAGTAAATGTCAAAACAATGTTGTTTTAATCTTAAATATGGAAGTTTGTTGCATTATCATATATTATGGTATAGAAATTGTAAAGCTATGGCAAGAAAGAAAAAGTCAGAAATAAAAGACATAAATATTCACAGCGATGAAACCAAAATCTTTTTTGGATTAATACTCGCCATATTAGGTATAGGAACACTTATATCACCTTTCTTTGATGCACAATTGTTCAGATTCATTACAGAGGTATTTGGTTTTGCATCAATTCCACTCGGACTTACTCTTATATACTTATCATTAAGATTTTTAACAAAATTTGAAAGATTGGCTTCCTGGAAGATCCAAATTGGCCTACTTATATTTACAGTTGCATTTGGAGATTTCTTAACATTTTGGATTCCAGACGAAGATATTCAAACAATGCATGACTTCTCAACCATTGCTGGGTCAGCTGGAGCATTAATGCATATTCAATTAGCCAGCTTCATGGGCAAATTCTTAGAGTTTGTATTGATAATTATTCTTTTTGTTGTTGCAGTATCATTAATTACCGATGTTAAACTTTCTCAAATCAGAGATTTTTTGACAAACCTCTTTAAAGGTGAAGATTCAGAAGAAAGCATTTTGAAAGAGATGGAACGAGAATTGTCTAGTGATAAAGAGGTTAATGTTAATATGGTTGGGAATAACAGCGAGAGTAAAGATATCGATGTGCAAGATGAAGAGGAAGAAAAGAAGGATCCACAAATTACAATGAAGATGAATTCGCATAAGGCACCAGACCTTTCAAAAGAAACCGAAAAAGATGACAAGCCAAAGTATACTAATTGGGTGTTTCCATCACTAGAGTTACTTCAAGAGCCACAAGTAGTAGAACAGGATCAAAACATATATAAAAAGAATGCTTTAATCATTAAACAAACCCTTAAGAGTTTTGGTGTAGAAGGTAGTGTTGTCGAAATCTCTGTAGGACCAACAGTTGTTCAATACGCATTAAGTATTAGTGTCGGAACAAGAGTTGCAAAGGTAAACAACCTTGCACATGACCTCGCTTTAGCATTAGCAGTTCAGTCTTCAAGTATTAGAATTGAAACTCCAATTCCTGGTACATCATATATAGGCATAGAAACTCCAAATCCTATGCCAAACTATGTATATGCCAAAGATATGATCAATCAATTAAAGAAAGAGAAAGATAAATATCAATTACCATTATTATTAGGTAAGGATGTTTCAGGAAAATATATTATCGGTGACCTTACTAAAATGCCTCATTTATTAGTAGCTGGTGCTACTGGTACAGGTAAATCCGTAGGAATCAACTCTATATTACTTGGTATGTTAATGACTAAAACTCCTGACGAAGTTCGATTTATACTTGTCGACCCAAAGATGGTTGAAATGGCCCCATATAATGGAATTCCTCACTTATTGCACAATGTTATTACTGATATGGAGCTTGTCGTTAGTGCTTTGCAATGGGCAACAGAAGAGATGACAAGAAGATACATGCTTTTCAAACAGGTCGGAGTAAGAAATGTAAAAGAATATAACGCAACAATGGGTTTCAACTCAATGCAATATATTGTAATTGTAATTGATGAAATGGCAGATCTTATGCTTCAAACCGGGGTTGATGTTGAGACTAAAATTGTTAGATTGGCACAAATGGCGAGAGCAACTGGTATTCACTTAATCCTTGCAACTCAAAGACCTTCAGTTAATGTTATAACTGGTTTAATCAAAGCAAACATTCCTGCGAGAATTGCTTTCAGTGTTGCAACGGCAATTGACTCAAGAGTCATTATTGATCAAGTAGGTGCAGAAACATTAATTGGTAATGGTGATATGTTATTTAAATCTCCATCTCTTCCAAAGCCATTAAGAATCCAAGGTACATATACTGATATTAAGGATTTAGATAAGATTATAAAACATATTAAGGCTCAGGCTGGTGACATCCAATACAATGACGATGTTATTAATACAAAAGTAGAAATAAAAGGGAAGGTAACTGGAGGAGGAGATAATGGAGCTGATGATGAAATGTTTAAAGATGCATTAGATGTTGTAATCAATGCACAGAAGGCCTCTTCCTCACTTCTACAAAGAAAGCTTAGAATAGGATATAACCGTGCTGCACGACTTATAGATGAACTTGAGGATGCAGGTGCAATTGGCCCATCAGATGGAAGTAATGCAAGAAAAGTTTTAGTAACTTCACCAAGCCAGATACTAGGAGAGCAAGAATAAGGTATAATAGGGTATGTTAACACCCGGAGAAATTTTCAAAAAAAGAAGATTGCAACTCAGAAAGACTTTAAGTATTGTTTCTCAAGAAACAAAAATTCAAGAGAAATATATTGAAGGACTAGAGAACGACGATTATACAAGCTTTAATTCACCAGTATTTGCCAGTGGGTTTGTAAAGATATACGCCGATTATCTTGGTCTTGATGTTGATAAAATGTCTGCCATCTATCGAAGATCATACACACAAGAAAGTTTAAAAAATCAACCAAAGAAAGATAAATTCAATTTTAAGGATATTACTAAGAAATATGTTAACCCAATTTCAATAATCGCTTTAATAGTTTTAATCGCCATCATTGGTCTACTTGTATATTTTAACAAACAGATGAATCAGGTTAATAATGCACCTAAAATTGAAGTGTCCTCACCTCAAGATAATGCGACAGTAAATCAATCATCTCTAGAACTGAAGGGTTATACAAATAAAGATTTTTTAGTCAAAGTTAATAATAATGATGTAACAAATACTGATGGTAGTTTTACGACTAATTTAACTCTAAAGGAAGGTTCTAATGTCATTACTATTCAATCACTTGATCCTAAAAATTCAAGCAATAAAACAATTAAAACTCTCACAGTAAAATATGTTAAACAAACAAATACTCAGACTCCAGAAAATACTACAACAAGTTATAATATATATTTAGACATACTCAATGAGCCTGCATGGATACAGTTAGTCGTTGATGACCAACAAAAGTTAGCTCAAGTTGCTCCTGTTGGAAAAACAAGTACCTATAAAATAACGAAGTCATTTCAAGTAATAACAGGAAAACCTTTAACAACTAAGGTTTATATAAATAAAGTTTTGAAAGCATTAAAAATAAACTCTGCCACTGGTGTTGCTTCTCTTTCTTGTACGATTGAGAATCAGCAATTAAATTGCCAATAATGAGTAATAAAGAATGAATCCAAACATATCAGATCAAATTAAAGAAAAAATAGATATTGTCCCATTTATAGAAAAGTATGTTCAGCTAAAACAGGCGGGGAGAAATTATACAGGTTTATGTCCATTTCATCATGAGAAAACGCCGTCATTTAGCGTAAGTCCTGAGCTTCAAATATTTAAATGTTTTGGCTGTGGTAAAGGTGGGGACATAATTACCTTTGTTATGGAAATGGAAAAACTTGAATATAAGGAGGCACTTGAAAAGTTAGCTGGGATAGCAGGAATAAAGATTGAGAAAGAAAGAAGGTATGTAAGCTATATTGAATTACTCAATAGTGAAGCAATAAAGATTTATACCCAAGAATTGTATAAGCCTGTTAATAAAATTGCCTTAGATTATCTTCATAAAAGAGAACTAACTGATGATTTAATAAAGACATTTAAAATTGGTTACGCGCCTAAAAACAATGTTTTTTTAAATTACATCAGGAGTAAATATAAATATAATAACGATCAATTAGTAAACTCTGGACTATTTGTAATAAAGAATGGGCAAATTAGAGACAAATTTATAGATAGAATTGTATTTCCGATTTTTTCATCGACAAACCAACCGATTGCTTTTAGTGCAAGGGTATTACCTGGTAATGATTATGGACCCAAGTATTTAAACAGTCCTGAAACTGCTATTTTCCAAAAGAAGAACAATCTTTATGGCACGAATTTAGCTAAAAATCATATTAGAAGAGAAGATCTATGCATTTTATGTGAGGGACAAACAGATGTAATCTCAGCAGTTAAAGCTGGTTTTATGAACACAGTAGCACCACTTGGGACAGGACTAACAGTAGAACAACTAAAATTAATATCTCAATACACTAAGAATGTTTTGTTCTTATTTGATAGTGACAGTGCAGGACAAAAAGCCCTAGAAAGAGCCTTTATCCTTGCCTCACAACTGGGATTAACAACCTATGCTACAAATACAGAACCCTTTAAAGATATAGACGAAATGGTTGTAGCAGACAAAGAGTTGTTGAACAAAAGGATAAGTGAACGAAGTGATACCTTCTCATACTTAATTGCACACAAAGTAAAAGGACTAAATCTTTCCGATCTAAAGGATTACAATTTACTTAAAAAATATATCAACGAGCTACTAAGTAGCATAAAACAAACAGATTTAAGAGCTTTTTACATTTCAAAAGTTAAAGAAATAACCGGCAAAGACATAATTTCAGGTAGTAATTACAGAGAAAGCCCTTACAATAATACAAACAACAGGAGAACCAACACTCGAAAATCTAGTAATTTAGAATATTTCTATTTAACAACTATTTTAAATAACAAAAATACGATACCAAGTCATCACGATCTTTCAATACTAACCGACCCTGAAATAATAAAAATAGCAGAGATAATACAAGCCAACAAAGGTTTGAGTATAAAATTGTTGCACGAGAAACTCAAAGAAGTTGATCTAGAGGATTTACTAGAAAAGGTAAGCCTATCAGAGGATTATAACGATGGTAGTGACATCGAAAAAATTTATCAAAGACTCTACAAAAACCATTTAGAAAGACAATTAAAAGAGATTAGGGTTAAATTAGGGGCCGCCGAAGCTATAGATAACGAGAAAGATATCGAAAAATATAGTAATATGATAGCTGAGATCGCATCTAAAATTAAGGCGACAAAATAAATGAAGCTGGTTGATTACGATACATACAAATACGATTACAAAAATTACTGGAATGAAAGAGATTACGAGGACAAGGCAGAAGAATCTGTTATTGAAACTCTTTTAAAGGGAAAGAGTGGCAATTGGTTTATTGATGTTGGAGGGTCATTTGGTAGAAATCTCCCTCGTTACTACAATAAGTATAAACACTCAGTAATTATAGATTACTCACTTGAAACCTTGGTCAAATACCAATCAATGATCCTAAAGAATTACCCCAATACAATATTAATTGCAGCCAATGCATATAAATTACCTTTTAAGGACAACTCATTTGATGGTGGCTTAATGGTTAGGGTTCTTCACCACATTGAAAAGCCCGCAGCATACTTTAGTGAAATATACAGAGTTCTTTCCAGTAACTCATCATACATTCAAGAATTTGCAAATAAACTACATGCGAAAGCAAGGATTAGAGCCTTATTGCGTTTAAATTTCTCTTTTTTTAATCAAGAACCGTATCAACAACCCAATCAAGGATATAACGAAGGGACTAAGGGGGAAGCAACAACCTTTTTAAATTTCCATCCCAAATATATTAAAAGGCTTATGGAATCAGAAGGGTTTACAATTAAAAAAGATATTGGAGCTTCATACTTAAGACTTAACATTTTTAAAAAGCTTTTTTCATTAAATTTGTTAGTCTTGTTAGAGCGAATATTACAAATTACTGTGTCATGGCTACATTTATCTCCAAGCATTTTCTACTTAGCGCAGAAACAAACTAGAAAAACATTAGATAATAATGATAACTTATCCGACATA
>DASZTI010000030.1:0-7246 GCA_035548215.1 Candidatus Dojkabacteria bacterium | reverse complement strand
CAAGACATGATGGAGATTTCATTTTAGAAAGCGTCACTCAAGTTACTCATGCTGATGTAATTGCATCTGAACAAGCAGGTTTGGGTATGGCTTTGATTCCATTTGTAGCACACGATGACTCAATGAGAGCTTTAGCTGGTTCAAACATGCAAAGACAAGCAGTTCCTTTAGTAAAGCAACAAGCACCTTTGATTGGAACTGGTTTTGAAGAAGTTGTCGGAAGACAATCAAGTTGGGCAACATTTGCAGAGGGAGATGGTGTTGTTGAATATGCAGACGCAACTAAAGTAATTGTTAACTATAAAGATAAGAATCTTGGAAGAAGAAATTATGGTCTTAGAAAATTCTACAGATCAAACGATAATACATCATTCTCACAATATGTAAGAGTAAATGCTGGAGATAAGATTAACAAAGGTGATCTTATTATCGATGGCCCTACAATGGTTAATGGTGAGCTCGCATTAGGTACAAACTTAAGAGCAGCCTTAATGTTCTGGGAAGGATATAACTATGAAGACTCAGTAATTATTTCAGAAAGAGTTGTAAAAGAAGATCTATTAACCTCCATTCACATTAGAGAACACAGCGTTGAGGTTAGAGACACAGAATTAGGAGCAGAAGTAATTACTGCTGATATTCCACATGTTAGCGATAGAATTTTACAGAAATTAGATGATAGAGGAATTGTTAGAACTGGTGTTAGAGTAAAGGCAGGGGACATCTTAGTTGGTATTGTTGCTCCAAGAGGAGAGCAAGAATTAACAGCTGAAGAGAGACTTCTTAGAGCAATCTTCGGAGAGTCATCAAGCGATGTTAGAGATAACTCACTCAGATTACCACACGGTGAATCTGGAATTGTTATTAATACTCAAGTTCTCTCTGCTGATAATGAAGATAAATTAGGACCTGGCGTATTACATGAAGTAAAAATCTGGGTTGCTAAGACAAAGAAGATCTCTTATGGAGATAAGATCTCAGGAAGACATGGAGATAAAAACACAGTTGCTGCAATTAGACCTGTTGAAGATATGCCTTTCACAGAAGATGGACAACCAGTAGATATTATTTTGACTCCAACTTTTGTAAAAAGAATGAACATGGGTCAGGCAGTCGAAGTTCATTTTGGTAAATATGCTTTAGATCTTGGTGAGAAGTTTGCCTTCCCATTATTTGAAGATATTGATG
The DNA here is from genome assembly GCA_035548215.1 of Candidatus Dojkabacteria bacterium. Classification (GTDB taxonomy): domain Bacteria; phylum Patescibacteriota; class Dojkabacteria; order SC72; family SC72; genus DASZTI01. Next base: position 6,058 of record DASZTI010000030.1, on the reverse strand, counting down.
CAAAATGGGTACAAGATGCAATGAAGAAGAATGGTTTTGATATGAAAGAAAAAGTAACCCTCTTTGATGGTAGAACTGGTGAAAAGTTCCCAAGAGAAGTAACTGTAGGTATGAAGTATATCTTGAAGTTGCACCATATAGCTGATGAAAAAGTTAATGCTAGATCAACAGGACCTTACACAGTTGTAACTCAACAGCCATTAGGTGGTAAGTCACAAATGGGTGGTCAGAGATTTGGAGAAATGGAAGTGTGGGCACTTGAAGCTCACGGAACTAAAGCAGCTTTGCAAGAAATGTTAACTATTAAATCTGACGATGTTAAGGGAAGATCAGCTGCATATAAGGCAATCATTCATGGTGAAAAGATAGAGAATATCTATGTACCAGCGTCCTTTAGAGTATTAGTAAGTGAACTAAACGCTTTAGGACTTAAACTTGATTTAATTTCATTTAAACCTCAACAGGTAGAGGAAAAGGAGGTAGAAGAAAATCATGACTAATCGACAGAATAAAAAACAAGATTTTAAAGATTTTGATGCTTTAAAATTAGTGATCGCATCACCAGATGATATCCTTAACTGGTCATACGGTGAAGTATTAAAGGCTGAGACTATTAACTATAGAACATTTAAACCTGAACCACAGGGTCTTTTTGCTGAAGAGATCTTTGGTCCAAGTAAGAACTATGAATGTTACTGTGGTAAATATAAGAAGATCAGATATAGAGGAATTGTTTGTGATAAATGTGGAGTTGAAGTAACAACAAAGGATGCAAGAAGAGAAAGAATGGGACATATAAAGCTTGCAGTTCCAGTTGCCCATGTTTGGTTCGCATATGGTGTTCCAAACAAAATGTCTATTGTTTTAGATATGCCACATAAGCAACTTCTTTCAGTTGTATATTACACAAGATATATGGTTGTAGCTGTTGATGAAAATCAGAGAGCTGCTAAATTACAACAATTAGATGCTTCACGAAATGAAGAATTCAATGCTCTTAAAGCTCAGTTAGAAGAAGCTTTAGCAACTGAAGAGAAAGTATTTTCAGATGAAGAGAAAGCAATTAAGAAAGCTGAAAAGGATAAAGAAGCACAAGCTTTCAAAATTAGTCAGATTGATCATAAAAAGAATCAGTCATTGGCAAAAATTAGAAAAGAATTTGCAGAGCAAGAAGAAACTCTTCAAACATTCTTTAACAAATTACAAACTACTTTAGAAAAAGTTGCTGTTGGTGCTGTACTTCCAGAAGATGAATATATTGATCTTTCTGACAGAGACTTAATGTTCTTTGAAGCTAAGATGGGTGCAGAAGCAATTGAGCACATGTTAAAGAACTTAGATTTAGATGCAGAAATCTCTAAATTACAAAGACTTGCCAAGCATGAAAAAGGTGATAAGAAAGTAGATTTAATTACTAGACTTCAATACTTAGAAGGATTCAAAAAGAATAGTATTAAACCTGAGTGGATGGTAATGAATATCTTACCTGTTATTCCTCCAGATTTAAGACCTATTATTCCTCTATCAGGTGGTAAATTTGCTACTCATGACTTAAACGACTTGTATAGAAGAATTATTAACAGAAATAACAGATTGAGAAGACTTATTGAAATAGGTGCTCCTGATGTTATTTTAAGAAACGAAAAGAGAATGCTTCAAGAAGCAGTTGATGCTTTGATTGATAACTCACATAGACCTTCAAAAGCTATGATGAATAACAAGAAGCTTCCTTACCAATCATTAACTGATGAGTTAAGAGGTAAAAAAGGTATCTTCAGAAGAAATCTTTTAGGTAAAAGAGTCGACTACTCAGGTAGAGCTGTAATCATTGGAGATGCAAGTTTGAAACTTGATCAATGTGGTTTGCCAAAATCAATCGCTATTGAAATCTTCAAACCATTTATTATTAGAGATTTACTTGCAAAAGAAATTGCTCCAAACATTAGAGTTGCTAAAGACATTATTGATGAGCAAAATGATCAAGTATGGGATATCTTAGAAGGTATTATCAAAGGAAGACCAGTTCTCCTAAACAGAGCACCTACTCTTCACAAGTATAGTATCCAAGCTTTCTATCCAATTCTTGTTGAAGGTGAAGCTATTAGAATTCACCCATTGATTTGTAAAGCATTCAACGCTGACTTCGATGGAGACCAAATGGCTGTACATGTATTGTTAACTGATGAAGCTATTGAAGAAGCAAAAACAACAATGATGGCACATCAAAATATTGTAAGTATTGCTAACGGAAAACTTTTAGCAAACCCAACAAAAGATATGTTGTTAGGTTTCTATCTCTTAACAGACTTGAACCCACAAGATAAACCAAAATTGTTTGGAAGTTTTGATGATGCAATCAAAGGTTATCAAAGAGGTTCAATTAGAGCTGAGCAAGAAATTATTGCTAAGGGTAAAAATGGAGTATGGCGAACATCAGTTGGTAGAATTCTCTTTAACACATTGTTACCTGAAGACTATCCATTTGTTAACGAAAGAATTAATGGAAGTACAGTTAAAAAGATTGTTGATAAAGTTAAGGCTAAATATCCAAATGAAGTTGTTGTAAAACTTCTTGATGATCTTAAAGAATTAGGATTCAAGTATGCAACTGATTTAGGTTTCAGCTTCGCTATGGAAGATTGTAGAATTGATATTGACCTTAGGGAAAAGATGAAGGGTGTTGAAGCTAAAGATGCTCAATTAAAAGAGAGTTACTTCCAAGGATTATTAACTGAAACTGAAATGATTAAGAGATCAGTTGATATGTGGAATGACTTCTCAGATGCATTAGGTCAAGAAGCATGGGCAACACTAGACAAGAACAACTCAGTATTTGAAATGGTTGACTCTGGTGCTAACGGTGAAGCTCTTCAGGCAAGACAGATCCTTACATTAAAGGGTGTTGTTAGAGACTCAAGAGGAAACTGGGTACCACTTCCAATTAAGAGCAACTTTAGAGACGGTTTGAACGCTTTTGAATACTTTGTATCAGCAAACGCAGGTAGAAAAGGTATTGCTGACCGTTCATTGAGAACTTCATCTTCTGGTTACTTAACTAGAAAATTAGCTGACGTTGCTCACGAGGTAATCGTTAGACAGGAAGATTGTGGTTATGATGGTGAAGGTTTAACAATCAAGAGAAATGATAACCGAAGACTTAGCTTTGAAGATAGAATCTTTGGAAGATTTGTTATTGCAGATGTTAAAGATAAAGATGGAAATGTTGTTGTTAAGAAGGGTGATGATATTACAAGAGATTTAGCAGTTAAAATTGCTGATGCAAATTCTGGTATTGATGAAGTTGAAATCAGAACATCAATCAAATGTAAGACACCACTTGGAGTATGTCAGAAGTGTTATGGTTATGATATTGAACAGAACAAACTTGTTGCAATTGGAAAAGCTGTCGGTGTTATAGCTGCACAGTCAATTGGTGAGCCATCTACTCAGATGACAATGCAAACATTCCATAAAGGTGGTGTTCAGAAGACTGACATCACTCAAGGTTTGCCTAGAATTGAAGAACTCTTCGAAGCTAGAACTCCTAAGGCAGAAGCTGCAATGGCTACTGTTGATGGTGTTGCATCTGTTGAAAACATGGAAGATGGATCTGCAACCGTTGTAATCAATGGTGAGAGAAAGATGTCTAGATTCTATGTAGTATCTGATGCTAAGAAATTAAATACTGATAATGGTTCTAAAGTTAAGACTGCCGAAGTTATGTTTATTGATGGAGAAGGAATGGAAAGACAGGCTCCATTTGATGGAACTGTAACAGTTGAGGGTGGAATATTAGAACTTTCTGGTACTAAAGCAGAGCAAGAAGTAATTAATGTATTACCAGGAATGGGACTTTTAATTACAGATGGTGCTAAAGTTAGTGCTGGTCAGCAAATAACTGAAGGATCATTAGATCCAAAGACATTAGCTAAATCTACAAGTATATTTACTGCACAGAAGTATATTCTTGATGGAGTTCAAACAGTATTCAATGAACAGGGTGTACCTGTTGCAGATCAACATTTAGAAATTATCTTAAGACAAATGGGTCGATTAGCATTAGTAATGGAACCTGGTAATTCAAATTACTTAGCAGGTTCATTGGTTAATACATTTGTTGCAGAAACAAAGAATAATCTCTTAGTTTCTGAAGGAAAGAACAAAGCATGGGTTGTTACAAGACTTTTAGGTATTAAAGCTTCCGCTTTGTATACCGAGAGCTTCCTCTCTGCTATGTCATTCCAAGAACAGGTAAGAGTATTAACAAATGCCGCTATCATAGGTAAAATTGATTACTTAAGAGGTATGAAAGAAAATGTTATCATCGGTAGACCTATTCCTTCAGGTGAATCTGCAAGGTTTGATGATGTAAATACATTAGAAGAGGTTAAAAATTAATTAATATTGTAGTATAATAAGCGACTATGCCAACGATAAATCAGTTAGTAAGAAAACCAAGAAAGACGAAGACAACAAAAACTCGTTTTAAGGCTCTTGCTACTAATCACAATACATTAAAGAAGAAGTACTCAAAAGCTAACAATCCTTTTAAAAGAGGAGTATGTTTGCAGGTAAAAACTATGACACCTAAAAAGCCTAACTCAGCTTTGCGAAAAGTTGCTAAGGTTAGACTTTCAAACGGTATGGAAGTAACTGCATATATTCCAGGTGAGGGTCACAATCTTCAAGAGCACTCTGTAGTATTAATCAGAGCAGGAAGAAAGCGAGACTTGCCAGGTGTTAAGTATACAATTGTTAGAGGTAAGTATGATACTCAAGGTGTAAAAGGAAGAAAGAAAGCTAGATCAAAGTACGGAACTAAGATTGAAAAAGCAAAAGAAGAATAATTAATTATATAGATTTAAAGAAAAGTTATGAGAGGACATAAAGCAAAAATTAGAGAACCACAGAAAGACTCCAAATACGGAAGTGCTTTAATTGCTAGATTGATAAATAAAGTAATGCAAGATGGTAAGAAGAGTACCGCAGAGAAATCTGTATATGCTGCATTGGAAGGTGCAAGTAAGAAATTTGATATGCAACCAGATGTTTTCTTAAACAATGTTGTAGACAAATTAAGACCTGCATTGGAAATTAAATCAAGAAGAGTTGGTGGTGCAAACTATTCAGTTCCACAGCCAGTAACTCCAGCAAGACAAGAAGCTTTAGCTATTAGATGGTTAGTTGATTATGCAAGAGCAAAATCAGGTAACTCATTTACATCAATTCTTGAAAAAGAATTAGTAGACACATTCAATGGTGAAGGTGATGCTATTAAGAAGAAGATGGATGTTGAAAGAATGGCAGAAGCTAACAAAGCATTTGCACACTTTAGATGGTAACCTAAATAATTATTCGACCCTGAAAGGGACTCCAGCAATGGAGTCCTTTTATTTATATATAGATGAAAATTATTTAGTACTCTCTATTCTTGCCCAACCAGTTTTAGGCATACCTTTTTTAAGAAGTCTTCTTTCAATAAATATTTGAATCCATGTGTAAAGTCTAAGAGGGAAGAGCATCAATGACCATATAAACTCTCTAAAGTTCTTGGCATATTTAAAAACAAAAAATGCGTAAGGTAATTCAATCCAGAAACTTCGACTCTGTTTATCTTTTTTAAAAATATCATACTTCTCTAATTGAATATATCCACCCAATGATCTAACCTTCTGTTTCAAGTAATCATTAACATTTGTAGGGTACTTTACAGCAACTTTAGCATTTGGTGTGTATGCAATCTCATAGCCAAGATTTCTAATTGCATATGACATATATGCGTCATCCGAAAGAACATCTGTTGGAATTTCTTTAATAACATTGCGCATAGCCAATATATATCCGCTCATAGGGAAGAAAGTTTTATCTGAAACATAGTATGATTTAAACTTTTTCATTGTATGAGTTCTTTTATGATGTGCTGAATCTGAAAGAAGGTTGCCAACGTATCCCATGAATGAATCCTTCTTATTTATTGCAAAAGGTCTGCCTGTTACACCACCAACTTTCTCATTTGTTAGTAGTGGGTTTAATAGATTCTTAACTGAACCTTTGCTAA
>DASZTI010000029.1:0-2285 GCA_035548215.1 Candidatus Dojkabacteria bacterium | reverse complement strand
GCGTATTGAGAACATGTTGGAGTAAATTTACAATAACGTGTATTTGGAAAAATCCTTCCTAGTAATCCGTGATCATAGGAGAGGGTAGCTTGATATATTCTTATGAAAAACATTATGATGTATCTCATTAGATTTTCTTCTTAACTTTATCAAACTGGTCAAACATCTCCTTTTTCAATTCTTCATAGCTTTCAGGAAAAATAAAGGAAATATATTGGTAGTTTCCTTTAATCTCTTTATTTGCTTTGAAGTATTCAACTGAAACATTTCTTAATCTTCTTGTGGCCTTATGTCTAAAAACTGCATTACCAACCTTTTTTGAAACAACAAAACCTATTGAGGGTTGATTAACATCTTTAATATTAAACCCAACTAACATACCAAACTTACCTTTGGCCTTAAATCCATTATTAAAAACCTGATTGAAATACTGAGAATGTAATCTGTATTTTTTAGGAAGCATTATTTATTAATACTTATCTAGTATGTGCTCTAGGAGCTTTTCTTAAGAATTTGTACTCTTCATTGGCTGAGAGTCTTATTCTTCCTTTTTGTCTTCTTCTTTTGAGTACAAGTCTTCCGCCTTTAGATGAACTTCTAGCGAGGAAGCCAAGTTTTCTAATTCTTCTTAATTTTTTTGGTTGAAATGTTCTTACCATGACGTTGGATTATATATTAATCATCGTTTTATGTAAACCCCAAGCGTTTAAAGAGGTCTTTTTCATGTGCGTTTCCTGAATTGATTTCTGGTTGATTTGTATACTTTGGAAGTTTAACTGTAAAGGTAGAACCCTTACCTTCGGAACTTTTAACAATTATTTCTCCCCCCATTAAACGAACAAGATTAAATGAAACATATAAACCAAGACCCGTTCCACCAGGTCTAACAACACTAATATCATCATTTTCGATATGTTCTCTAGTTTCTCTATTCTGAACACTTTCTGTATATTGACCAACACGATAGAACTTTTCTCCAAGGTGCGGAATCTCTGCTTCAGGAATACCAATTCCAGTGTCTGTAATCGAAATTGTCACAAATTCTCCTTCTTCATTTGTTTTAATCTCCACAGAGCCTTTTTCAGTGTATTTAATTGCATTAAGAACAAGATTATCAACAACTTCTGCAAATCTTATTTGGTCACCATACACAGCCAAATTCATTGATGATGGAGCATATTTTAACATTAGCCCCTTCTTCTGTGCCTTGTTTCCCATTGCTAAAATTGAATCTTGAATAACACGATTAATTTCAACTTTTTCCATATGTAGTTCCATTTTATTTGATTCAATCTTTGTACTACTTAACATCGTTTCAAGTAGTGTTACTTCCCGTTCTAATGCTTCATCAATTCTAACAACATACTTATTCCAATCTTCTTGTTCATTGCCATCTTTAACTTTCTTAATTTTCTCATTTAAAAGTCCGATTGTAATACGAATGATTGAAAGGGGAGTACGAAGTTCATGACCAATAATGTCCATCATATCTCGCTCTCGTTTTCGAGCTGCCGCAAGTTCCATATTCTTTTGTGCCAACTCTGTAATTTGTGCTTGCAAATCTTTCGTTAAAGTCGCAAAAGTCAAATATCCAGCCAGCTGACTTGTAACAATATTTAGAATATCAATTTCTTCTTTACTAAAGGATGTTGGATGGGCAACAGCAAAGAAAGCCTTAAGCTCGCCCTTATATAAACAAGGGAAGACACCCAATTCTTGAACTCCATAAAGTTTTTTAACAGCATTAAACCCTCCAGAAAGATTACCAACGTTATAGTTTATACCAGGGATAAATGGCTCAACGTCTTTTGTAATAACATATTTCTTTTTAGTTGCAGCTTGAGCAAAGATACTTTTAGGTTCATTGAGATCGAAACTAAGGGTTTGAAATGATGTTCCAAGAATCTTATATACTTGTGACAAGATCATATTAGTACTGGAAAGAATGAGGTTGTCAGCATAGTGGTCATGCTTATCAAAAACTCCAGCAATTGAGAACTTCAGCTTATCTGTAACAAGATTAATAACTAATTTCTTAATGGTTTCTTTATCCTGATAATTTTCAATTAGTTCTGAAAAGCTTTTTAATAATTCCAGAACATCAATTTCTTTATTCATGGTCAGGTCTTACAATATAAGATTTTATTTAGATTCGTGGTCATCAAATATCTTTACTAAAGAGGGATCATTTAGCAGCTCTTTAGAGAAAACAGTTGTGATTTTCAGTAATGTTCGTTTAAAAGTTTCTTCATCAGGAGTGCCTTGCCCAATTCTAGAAAGTTCTT
>DASZTI010000028.1:0-5101 GCA_035548215.1 Candidatus Dojkabacteria bacterium | reverse complement strand
TACATAAAGATGGGTCAGTTGAAGTTAAAGATAATGGTCGAGGTATTCCTGTAGACATTCACCCACAAACAAAAGTCTCGACATTAGAAACTGTTATGACCAACCTCCACGCAGGTGGTAAATTCGAAAAAGGTGCGTATAAGGTTTCCGGTGGTTTACATGGTGTTGGTATGAAGTGTACAAACGCACTTTCAGAATGGATGACCACAACCGTATACAAAGACGGAAAAATATATCAACAAAAATATGCACGAGGTGCTGTTTTAGGACCTGTTGAAGAAATTGGAAAAACTGATGAACACGGTACTATGCATTTGTTTAAAGCCGATTCAGAAATTTTTGCTGACACAAACTTCTCATTCAAAATCGTTTTAGAAAATTGTAGACACCATGCCTATTTAACTGGTGGACTATATTTCACAATTAAGGATGAGAGAGTAGAAGAGGGTCAGATTGCTAAAGAATACGACCTATATTTTGAAGATGGTATTAAGTCCTATGTTAAATTCATGAACTTAGGTGAAAAGAATATTTCAGATATTCTTTATCTTAAGAAAGAAGAACAAGAAGTAGTTGTTGAAGTTGCAGTCCAATATACTGAATCACTAGAAGAGGATGTTAAATGTTATACAAATAACATTGTAAACCCTGAAGGTGGTACACATTTAGCAGGTTTTAGAACTGCTTTAACAACAGCTATCAACAACTATGCAACTGAACAAGAACTCCTTAAAGGTGTTAAAGGCACACTTGATGGTAATGATGTAAGAGAAGGTTTGACTGCTGTAATCTCAGTTAAAGTTCCAGACCCACAGTTTGAAGGTCAGACAAAGATCAAGTTAAATAACCCAGAAGTTAAGAGTATTGTTCAAAAGGTTGTTAAAGATGAATTAACAACATACTTTAATGAAAATCCTAAAGAAGCAAAGAATATTATTGGTAAAGCAGTACTTTCCTTTAAAGCTCGAGCTGCTGCTAAAGCCGCAAGAGATGCTGTTATTAGAAAAGGTGCGTTAGAAGGAGCCGCGTTACCAGGAAAATTAGCTGACTGTCAAAGTAAAGAAGCTGCAGAATGTGAACTTTACTTAGTAGAGGGTGATTCAGCAGGTGGAAGTGCAAAACAGGGAAGAGATAGAAAAACTCAAGCTGTCCTACCACTTCGAGGTAAGATTATTAACAGTCACAAATATAGAGTAGACAGAGTTTTAGCTAACCAAGAGTTCAAAGATATTGTCACAGCACTTGGCGTTGGCATTGGTGATAGCTTAAATCCAGACAATTTGAGATATCACAAAATTATTATTATGTCCGATGCTGATGTTGATGGTTCACATATCAGAACATTGATTCTCACTTTATTATATAGATTCTTTAGACCACTTCTTGAAAAAGGTCACGTTTATGTAGCTCAACCACCTCTTTTCAAAGTCGAAGTTGGTAAAAATAGGTATTATTTCTTAAATGAAGATGAAAAAGATCAATTTGTAATCAGTGCTGAAAAAGCAGGTAAAAAAGCTGTAACCAACCGTTTCAAAGGTTTAGGTGAAATGAACCCAGAACAGTTAAGGGAAACAGCTATGAGCAAAGATACAAGAGTATTAAAACAAGTAAAGATTGAAGACGCTGAAGATGCTGAAAAAACTTTTGAAATGTTAATGGGTCTTGAAGTCCCTCCACGAAGAAGATTTATTCAGAAATATGCTAAGATGGCTATTCTAGACATTTAATTTTTATATACAAGTTATGATAAACATTGATAACGCAATAAACTACCCATTTAAAGATAAGAACTGGAAAGAAAGTTTAGGTGTATATTTTCTCATTGTTTTTGTTATGGGAATTGTCTCCCAGATGATCTCTTTTTTCTTAGGATTATCTAGTGCTTTTATACGATCCCTTCAGCATTATTCTGGTACTCCATATTCTCAACTTTCCAACTCAGCAACATCATTTTTAGTAAGTCTACTTCTATTACCAATAACCTTATACCTCGCAGGGTATGTTATTGACCTCACACGAAATGTTATGAAAGGTAATGAAGACACTCATGTTAAACACGGAAAGATAGGGGACAGAATACAAACAGGTTTAGCTCCTTTTACTTATGGACTTGTTTTAACATTAACCGATGTTCTTTTACTGTTATTAGTCTTTACCCCAACAGTTATTGCAACTTATTTACAAGATCATTATCCAATGCTCGCAGTAATTGTATTAATATGCTTTGCAATTTTATGCATATTATTTGTCCTATTTTCAGTATTTTTATTGCCAGTAATATACAAAACAATGTTATACATATATATAAACGAAGGCTCTATTTCAAAAGGTTTTAATGCTTCAAAAATATTTGAAATATTAAAAACCTCATGGAAAAAATTCTACTTCTTATATTTTGTAGATATTGTTATTGCATTTATATCGTTTATTTCAATATTAAGTTGTTGCTTAGTTTTCATTGTTTCCCCTATACTAACTTCAATCCTTATTTTCATAAAAGCAGATATTGAAGGTAATGTATTCAGACAAATTAATGACGGCGACGCACCAGTTAAGAAAGCGAAAGTTGTAAGAAAGGTAGTAGCAAAGAAAGTTACTAAGAAGTAATAATTAATTAAAAATATTATGAGTACTAAAGAAGATCTATTAAAAAAAGCACAGGAACAAGAACAAACTGAAATCAAAGAAGAGTCTGTAGTTTCTGCTGAAATTGGTGGAGAAAATGCACAATCAATTGCAGCCCCAGAAGCTGAAGCTGCTGTTGAAGGTAATGGTGATGATAATGAAGATATAAACTTCACACCAACCTTTAAACCTGGTGAAATTGCTTCAAGATCCGTTTCTGATGAAATGAAATCAAGCTTCTTGGATTACTCAATGTCCGTAATTGTCTCTCGAGCACTTCCTGACATTAAAGATGGTTTAAAGCCATCTCAAAGAAGAATTCTTGTTGCAATGAACGATATGAATTTAACGCCTTCTGCTCATTACAGAAAATCCGCAAAAATCGCAGGTGATACTTCAGGTAACTACCACCCACACGGTGAGGCTGTTATCTACCCAACAATGGTTAAAATGGCTCAAGATTTTGCAACGAGATATCCATTAATTGATGGCCAAGGAAACTTCGGTTCAATCGATGATGACCCACCAGCAGCTATGCGATACACCGAGGCAAAAATGTCTAGAGTCACATTAGAAATGCTAAGAGATTTAGAAAAAGGTACTGTTCCTTATGCACTTAACTACGATGGAACAAGATCCGAACCATTAGTACTTCCTGCTGGTTTTCCACAACTTCTAGCAAATGGTGTTGATGGTATCGCTGTTGCTATGGCAACAAAGATCCCACCTCACAACCTTAAGGAGTTAATCAGTGCGCTTCGAGAGATGATTAGTAAAGGAAATAAATGGGAGAACGCTGCTTTATATAACGATTTAAGAATTGCTCGAGAAGCATTGGAAAGAATCCCAATGACTTTAGAAGAGCGACCAACTGAATACTTAGACAACTACTTACACAAAACCGATGTTGATTATGAAAAGAAATTAGAAGAATTAAAGAAGAGAATTGAAGCAGGTGAGTATATTTACCCACACTTCAAATCGGACATTACTCCTGAAGAATTAATTAAAATAATCCCTGGTCCAGACTTCCCATTAGGTGGCATTATCTATGATCAAAAGGAGATTTTAAATGCATATTCAACTGGTAGAGGAAGAATTCTTCAAAGAGCAAAAGCAAGTATTGAAGAAGGAAAGAAAGGTAGATATGAAATAGTTGTAACTGAAATCCCTTACCAAGTAACAAAAGCATATTTAATTGAAAAGATTGCTGATTTAGTAAAGGACAAGAGAGTAGAAGGTATTGCTGACATTCGAGATGAATCCAACCTTGAAGGTATGCGAATCGTTATTATCCTCAAAAAGGATATCCAACCTAAGACGGTTCTTAACAAGCTCTACAAGTTTACTGAAATGCAAAAAGTTTTCAGTGTAAACATGATTGCACTTGATGAGCAAGAACCAAAGACATTAACACTCAAGCAAATGTTAGAACTCTTCTTGAGTTTTAGAATTACAGTTGTTATTAGAAGACTTGAATTTGATCTATCACAAGCAAAATATCGAAACCATATCTTAGAAGGTTTGCTCAAAGCACTGGACATTATTGATGAAATTATTGCAACTATTAGAGCAAGTAAAACTCAAGAAGAATCAAAGAACAATCTTGTTACTAAATTCGATTTTACAGAAGTACAAGCACAAGCAATCTTAGATATGCAGCTTAGAAAATTAGCAGGTCTTGAAAGAGAAAAATTAAAAGCAGAAGCTGAGGAACTCGAAGAAAAAATTAAAAAGTATACAGGAATATTGGCAGACCAAGGTAAGATTCTTAGCTTAATTGATTCAGAATTACAGGAAATTTCAGAGAAATATGGAGATCCAAGAAGAACTAAAGTTGTAAAAGGTAAGGTTGATGAAATTGCAGAAGAAGATTTAGTTGCATCAGAAGACACATTAATAACTGTCAGTCATGCGGGCTATATCAAGCGACTTTCACCAGATACATACAAGACGCAAAACAGGGGTGGTAAAGGAGTAACAGGCGTTACAACCAAAGAAGATGATTGGGTAGCTCATGCCATATTATGTAATACTCATGATGATATTATGTTCTTTAGCAATCAGGGAAGAGTATTTAGAATTAAAGCTTATGAAATTCCAGAGTATGGTAGAACAGCTAAAGGTTTACCAATTGTAAACTTAATACCATTACAGCAAAACGAGCTCATTACTAGTGTTTTAAATATGAGTAAGAATACGAAAGCCGCAGGCTTTAAATTCCTCTTTATGACAACTAAAAAGGGTACAGTTAAAAAGACTGATATTGCAGATTTTGAAAAGATTAGAGCCAGTGGACTCATTGCAGCAAAACTTGAAAGTGGTGATGAACTTCTTAAAGTATTACCAACAAATGGAAGCAATGATATTGTTCTTGTAACCCAAGGCGGTAACTCAATCAAATTCAATGAAGAAGATGTAAGAGAAACAGGTAGAAATACCATGGGTGTTAGAGGTATTAGACTTCAAAAAGATG
>DASZTI010000027.1:0-1838 GCA_035548215.1 Candidatus Dojkabacteria bacterium | reverse complement strand
TTATTATTTTAATTATGTTAAGTAAAGAAGATTTACAAAATATCAAAGAGCTTTTAAATCCAATTGAAAAGAGATTGGATAGGATTGAGCATAGATTAGATACGATTGAAGATAGGCTCGACAATCTGGAAGATAGGGTTTTTATTTTAGAAGCTAAACTGGAGAACCTCACAAAAGAGTTTTATAACTTAAAGTATGAGTTCTCAAACGATCATAAGAACTTTAAATCCTTACAAGATGTGGTGATTGGTATTAGTGATTATATCCATAATGAATTGACAGTTTTTTTAAATAGTCTTGATAAACGAGTTTCAATATTAGAAAGTAAAGAGAGTAATTAGTAAAACTACTTCTCTGATCCGTTAATCTTGTTTTCTAAGAACAGATTAATCAATTTTTTGAAAAGATTCTTATCGTTTAAGTATTGATCGAAGATGATGTGTTCGATTCCAGCATTTTTTGCGAATTGTGAGTCAACTTCTGAATCTCCGAAGTAAATAAATTCATCTTTTGATGCCTCTGATTTTGAGATTATTTTATTTAAGCATGTAGGATCGGGCTTCTTATATCCTTCATCAACACAGGAGATTATTTCTTCAAAGTAACTTGTCAGGTTATTTTCATCTAAAATTGGAATCAAAAGGGATTTCAATCTATTTGTACACATGTATAGTTTCTTTCCATTTCCTTTTAAGAAGTCTAATATTTCTCTTACACCATCAAATATTTGAATTTGTTTTATATCTTTAATCTGAATCTCTTTATCCATTGCAAGCATTTCATCAAGTTTTGGAATAAGTTTTTCAGATAACCCTAACTCTGTAATTATAAGTGGATATAAATCCTTAATAATCAAACCTCTACTATCTTCATGAAGTTGAACAACTCTATCGAAATCTACATTAGGTTCAAAGTGTGTAATTACTTTTGCAATTGTTTCTCCACAAAATTGTCGCCCATCTACTAATGTGTCATCAAGGTCAAACACAAAATGATTTTTAGATGAGTTAGGCATATTTATTATTCGTATTTGAATTTTACAGAAGTTCCCATTGTAGGGGAAAGGTGAGTTCCTCTTAAGATTTGGTTAAGAGTTTTACCGTATACTTCTTCAATTGCTTTTAATGCTACATTAATATTTTCTATTAATTTTGCATCATCGAGATCTAATTTACCAACATTAACATGGATTCCTCCTTGCTCGTCAGCTGCGAAACTGATCTTTCCTTGCTTATATTCTTTTACTGTTTTAGCAACATCGGTAGTTACAGTTCCTGTCTTTGGGTTTGGCATAAGTCCTTTTGGACCTAATTCTTTACCTAAAACAGCTAATTTTGCCATAACATCTGGAGTTGCAATTGCAACATCGAAATTGATTTTACCAGATTGAATTTCTTTCATTAAATCTTCTAGACCAGCTTTATCTGCACCTGCTGCAGTTGCTGCTTTGACATTTTCAGGGGTAGTAAATACATAAATTCTTACGGTTTTACCTGAAGAGTAGGGAAGTGAAACAGCTCCTTTTACAGATCTTGCTTCTCTATCCTTTGGTAAACTGATAGCTACATGTAGTTCTAATGTTCCATTGAATTTACTGTATGAAGACTTCTTAGCGACTTTAATAGCATCTGCTAATGAGTACTCTTTAGTATCTTTATTCTTTTTGATTTGTACGTATTTTTTACCTCTAGTTGCCATATTTGTATATTATTATTTTATAACTTCTACACCCATGTTTCGTGCTGTTCCTTCTATGATTTTCATAGCTTTTTCAACATCTTTGGTGTTAAGATCTACCATTTTTTGTTCTGCAATCTTTTTAACTTGCTCTTTGGTTA
>DASZTI010000026.1:0-1998 GCA_035548215.1 Candidatus Dojkabacteria bacterium | reverse complement strand
CAGCTGTTGCCGCTGATATGTGTATTGCGGCAATGGGTACAGAAACCGCAGGTTCAATAAGGCTTCCTTCCTCATGGTGTGGTACAACAGGTATTAAACCAACATATAGCAGGGTTTCAAGATTTGGAGTTGTAGCAATGGGTTCTTCACTTGATTCTCCAGGACCCATGACAAAGACAGTTGAAGATGGTGCATATATTTTAGAAATTATTGCAGGTCATGATGAAAAAGACTTTTCATCCTCAACTCAACCTGCTGAGAAATATTTTGAAAATATTAATCCAGAAAGAATTAAAGGTATTAAATTAGGAATTCCTAAAGAATTTACAGATTTAGATTTACAACCAGATGTTAGAAAAAGATTTAATGAAGCTGTTGAGAAATTAAAATCATTGGGTGCCGAAGTTTCTGAAGTTAGTATTCTTGATACAAAATATTCAATGGCAACATATACAATAATGCAGAGATCAGAAGTTTCTTCTAACTTAGCAAGATTTGATGGTACTAGATATTCACCAGCTGGCGATATTTCCAAAACTGTTATTGAATACTACGAATCTGCAAGAGGAAAAGGGTTTGGTGATGAAGCAAAGCGAAGAATCATGACGGGTACATATGCTTTATCAGCGGGTTATTCTGATGCTTTTTATAAAAAAGGAGAAGAGGTTAGAAATATGATTAAAGATAATCTTAATGAAGTACTTAGCAAAGTTGATGCAATCATTGGACCAACAACTCCTACTACAGCTCTTGGTGATGATGAGGTCAATGACCCATTGTTTGGCGAAATGATTGATGTTTTAGCTGAAGGATCATCTTTAACTGGACTTCCAGCAGTATCAATACCAATGGGATTAGCAGGAAAACTTCCAATCGGACTTCAGTTCATCGGTAAGCATTTTGACGAACAGTTGTTAATAGATTTGGCATCTGCATTTCAGAACGCAGAATAATAGTTAGTATAACTAAACAAACTCAATCGACTTTTTACTAGACTTTCCTCCAGGTAATTTAGATATACACTTATAGTATACCTACAACATTCTTCCCATTCCTTTGTGTAAAGTTTGAAGATGAGTTAATAATAGTTGTTAAGATTTTCAATATACCTCTATGGCAACAACATCTTATGATGAACGAGTAAGTACCTCTCAAGAAGAGATTCAAGAGCCAACACTTGCCAATCAAATTCGATATGATTTAACAACTCGACATCCTAATGTGCTTCCAATAGACGTAGAACTTGCAGATGATGAAGAAGTAAGTGCTGAATGTAAAGTAGGCGATTTAAATGATGCAACCATATATGATAGAGGATGGACAAAACTGATCGGCATTCAGCTTCCTTCTTCATTAGATATCTTAAACAGTGTTGGTCGAATAACCGTTGAACCAGACCCATACAATGAAGAATTTGTTTACTTTATGCAACTCTCTGTCCCAATAAGGATTGTATCTACTGATAGAACGGCAGAATACTTCATATATAGTCTGACAATTCCTGTCTCAAAAACTTACAAATTATTAGCTAGAATGACTCCTGAGGGTTTCATTTATCAAAAGGCAAATTAGTAAAATCAATTTCACTAGTATTAACCTAATCTAGTGCATATAATCATGTAACTAACTTTTAATATATGATTTATGCAAGATTTACATAAGATTCAGATGTTAATATTACGCGAACTACTATATCATCCAAATGCACGATTCACAGATCTAAATCTTACAGGATTAACAAACGATCACTTCAGTTATCATATAAACACACTCATAAAGTTGGGTTTTGTAGATAAAAACAAGGGGAGATATTCCCTATCTTTATCTGGCAAGAAATTTGCAGGCCTAATCGATAAAGATAACGCACAACTCGAAAAACAAGCTAAAATTGGAGTATTTGTTATCCTTGAACGAGAATTCAAAGGTAAGAAGCAGTATATATGGCAAAAAAGAATGAAAGAACCTTATTTTGGTTATTATGGTTTCTTTACAGGAAAA
>DASZTI010000025.1:0-2932 GCA_035548215.1 Candidatus Dojkabacteria bacterium | reverse complement strand
TGGAATAACTTTCTTAGCCCTATCAAAAGAATCAAATAAATGTTCAGATGGCTTAAATGCCTTTGTTCGTTCATCTATAGAACTAAAAAAAAGAACATTTTTGATGTCATATTTCTCACTATAAATTAAAATTTTAGTTTTTACCCAATTATTGTCAGAGTTTTTATATTTCACATTAAGTACAACGCCATCGTCATTTTGGATAACATTCTCAACAACAGGTTGGAAATAATAAGAAGACCAATAATTGGGATCAATTCCCATGTTAACAGAATAAATCTTAGCGTTCAGAAAGAAATGGTTATACTTGCGAGTTGACTCCTTATAAAAATAATAGCCAACTAATAAACCCGCAATGACAAGGATTGAAAATACTATCAGCAATATCTTTTTAGAGATTTTAACCATTACTAATAATAGCTATAGTACAACAAAAACTCAAGCTAAATAATGGCCGATAAAATAGAGGTTATTGAGGATGCTCAGCATACCATTTTAATACCTGTTTTAATTCTGCCTCAGATCTAAACATATTAATACCCCATAAATTTCCTTGCTGGCTATGTTCCCTAATACCTTTTTCTATAAGAGCTTTCATTTCTTCTGGTGTCAAAGGCGTTTCCGAAGAAGCAATAACTTCCGTACCCTTTCCTCCTATAAAGTAGTAAGTAGGTAATGGGGTATTAGGATCCCAGTATTCAATTCTAACGCGAAGTGCACCCTGAGGGACTTCCTCACCTGTATATGGTACAGCCTCATCAGGCCAGTTTGGCCATTCAAATTTTATTTTATCGGGTTTAGTTGCATCAGGATTTTTAATATCTCCACTATCAATAAGCTTATTAACAATTGAGAAGACATTAATTCCTAAAAAGAAATTATCATAACCATCAGGCGAATCCTTTACCAATACTAATTTTGTTCCAGGAACTTTACACAAATCTCTTGCTAAATCACCATATGGCCAAACATAAGCAGTACCGTCTGGTGCTAATACAAAATACTTTTGACTATCAGGAATTTCCGGGAATACAAAATTTTCCGTTCCACACTCGATAACTTCAGTTCTTTGCGTATCCCACAAAGGATCAAGATTATATTTCCCATGCTTTCCAGAAATAAGATTTTTCCAATCGTAAGGATTAGCCTCAGGAATTGGATCAGAATCTGTAGGGGTTAAATCAATGCCAGGAGTAGGAGTTGAAAAAGGATTTTCAGTAGGCGTTAACGGTTCTTGGGTTGGAATATCGGTTGCAGGAATTGTTAAGCCGGGGTTGTTGTCATCGCCACCGAGATCACCATTATTGGGATTTGATTTCTCATTGTTTTTTACTAAAACATAAGCAGCAGCAATTCCTACTACTAATAATAAACCAGCAATATATATCCTAGCGTTAGATCGATTCCCATCATTTTCCTTCTCGCTCCTTTTCTTTGGCTCTCTACCAGTTATTGGTGGTAATGCAGCTTCTGACATAACCCTAATCCCTTAGAATTTATTAGTTAATTATATCTCCATTAATTAAATAATACAACCTATAGACAACAATTACACCATTAACTTGTTGACCTCACTAATCAAGTCTTTGTAGTCTAATTCAGACTTAACAAGATAAGAAACCGCACCCATGTCAAAGGTTTCCTTAATTACTTTATCACTTGTCATATTTGTCAAAATAATAACTGGAACATCTCCATACATCGTCTTATCACTCTTAATAGTTCTTAAAACTTCTAAACCATCAATGCCAGGCATCATTAAATCAAGCAATATTAAATTAATACTGGCATGATTCTTCTTTAAGATATCAATACCTTTATACCCATCAGTTGCTTTAACAACATTGTAACCTTCGTTTGTTAAGACCTCAGAATACGAGTCTAAAAGTGACTGTTCATCCTCGATTATCAAAATTGTTTTCTTTATCATAAAAATCCTAATATAACTTAAATTATTGTGGACCTAAAGTTCCCGCACCATTAAACAAAGTATAGTCAAAGATAGGGGAGGCCCAATCCTGTTGAGGGATCTGAATCGTTTCAGCTCTATAAGAGCCAGTACAGTTAGCTGTTGTTGTTATTTTAATCATTTCAGTATTTTGAATACACCCAGGGGTAGAGAAAGAATATTTAAGGCCAAGAGCACCACCAACTGCTCTTATTCTAATTTGATTTAAAGGATAACCACCCACAGCAGCCATAGAAAGACTTAAGGTTACATTACTCTGTAAAGGCACCCACTGATTACCTAAGTTTGTATTATCTGAACAATTACTACCATTTTGGTATACACAATACTCTGTAGAATCGGTCAAATCATATGCTTTATATTCCTGAGGAAAACCTCCGACATAATTTCTTGCATAGACCTTAGAAATCATTGCTCCAACGACCTTTCCACCTCGTGGCTCTAAGGTTAAATTAAGTGTACATGTTCCCGGAGCTGGAATCTGGGATCCTAAAACAAATGCTCTTACATTATCTCGTGACACTTCATAATCATCAGTTGATTTAGCTAACTGAGCACTAATTTGAACTGAAGAATTTTGAGAGCTACATTTGTTAACGATATTAAGGGATGAAGCGGAAACCCCTAAATCACTCAGAAACTTTGAAACATTTGAAGTACCTTGAGCTACACAACCATTAGCTGAACTTAATCCCTGACCATAAGTAGAATCCGCACATACTGTTTTTAGCTTAGCAACAGATGTTCCCTTAACAATATTAAGAACTGAATCCGCAAATTCTAAGGCTTCAGCAGAAGATTTTTGTTGAGCAATTTGTTGGGTATCTTTAAGGGTTCGAGAAAATATAGCCATACCAAGGATGACAGCAACTACCAATACAATCATGACTATAGCAAGAGCTTGAGCAGTATATTTTGTTCTCATAATTCTGACTTCAGATTATTTATTAAACATTAGCAAAT
>DASZTI010000024.1:0-1706 GCA_035548215.1 Candidatus Dojkabacteria bacterium | reverse complement strand
GGATAAAAACGAATATCCTTCCATACTCGATCAAAGAAAAATTGATGGACGATCTGCAATGCCGCTACCCGTATTTATAACTTTACTCGGTTATGTTACATACAACGGTCTATATACTCAGGATAATGATGTTGATCCTACAAAGTTAAAGTCCGAATACGAGAATAACATAATTACTCTTGATATCGGACAATCATTGGAATTGCTCAAAAGAATTACAAAAGGGAGAGTTAAATTAGGTTCTCGATTGGTAAGAGATAGATTCTTTCACACACAATTTAAAACTAAAGATCCTACAATGGAAGATATTGATTATATGTACAGTGGTCCAATGCTTCCAACAGATATGTCAGATGAAATGAGCATTGCCGATTTGCAAAGATTTTTAATTTCTTTGTATGGAGAAACACACTCTGAAAGAGGAGAAAGGATAATGAGATCTATCTATAACAATGTTCTTTCGCTTACAAAAGACGAAAACAAAGATATATAGAATACAAATTATTTAATCTCTCTGACTAAACATTAGTACATACCCATTATTATCTTCCATAGAGAATTCTGTAGAACCATAATCTGTCGTATGAAATTCCTGAATGATTTTTACTTTATCTTTAACATCTTTATAAAGTTTAGTTATATCTTCAACCTCGATATACAAAGCAACACTTCCTCCTAATTTTAACTTTTCAAACTTAGAAATTTCTTTAACAAAAGCATCTCTTCTATACAACATAATATTAACTCCACCATTAGTTAACATGAGAAAGACAGGATCATTCTCTGGTGTAACCATACTTTTAGTAAAACCAAGAATAGTAGTATAGAAGTCTGAGGACTCTCTCATATTATCAACCATTAATTCTAAAGTCGCATTTTTCATAATTAGAAATAATAAATTTAAATTAAGTCTTTAATATCCTCCAATTTATTTATAACTTTCCAAGCATCTTTCTCAATTTTAGATCCACTAAATGTAATTCCTTTTCCAGTCACTTTAAATATCTCAATATCGTTATCCCCATCTCCAACACAATATACATCTTTAATACTAATATCTGTTTCTTTACAAAGTTCTTTTAATTGAAATACCTTAGCCTTTTTATCATTGTCTAAAGTATTAATCTTTTCTAAATACCCTTTTTTGTCAAAAACAAATTCATTGTTGGCTTTCCAATACTTTATTCCCAATTCATTTGCAATCTTTTCAACTAAGATATTTATTGATCCACTAATTAGGAAAATAACAAAACCATTTGATTCTAAGTATTTAATTATCTCTTTCGCATAATCGTTATATGTGTAGTTTGATAACACCTTTAGGATATTATCTTTAGAATGCCTTCCGCTTTCTTTGTATATATTTAAAAGAATATTTTGCCCTTGCGAATCTGTAATTATTCCACGCTCACCCCAACTCATTAACATATCGTCTTCTTCGGATTTAACATTCATGGCAAGATTTAAATCTCTCCAAGAATTTTCTTTAATCAGTGTTTTATTTAAATCAAAACAAACTGCTTTCATAAATTTATTTATATAAATTATTTAATCTTCTCTACATCTCCATTCAATATAACAGGTTCCATTGCTTGAAGCTCTGAAGTATATGAAAGAGAAGGGATAGGATTTAACAAAAATATCGGTTTCTTTAAAACACAAGCAAAAGCCATTTCAAGAAAAACATTTCCACCGACATAATTAGC
>DASZTI010000023.1:0-3423 GCA_035548215.1 Candidatus Dojkabacteria bacterium | reverse complement strand
TAACCCCTGATAGTAAGCAAACATACCAACAACCGCATGAGATATTGATATCAAAATTAAATTTGGAGCATAGAAATATAAAACTCCCCAAATAATTCCCATCATAAAGACTCCAACCTTGAATATTTTACCTCTAAAGGCTAAATGTGCTATTCCAAAGAGTAGAAAAGAGAGGATTACCATTGTATATACATTTAACATCCCCATTTGGATCAGTGAGTAATAAACAAAACTTCTAAAAAGAAATTCCTGTACTGTAACGGAGATTATTGTGTAAAAGAGAAACTTTTTTATTTCTACTTCCGTACTATTATGGTTTTTCTTGTGTTTAAACCAGAATCTATTTAATGTCCAGATGATTGAGCAGCAAAGAAAAGTAATCATTGAATAATCATAAATATCATTCCATGTAGGAGCTAAAATTCCAAGTAATTTAAAGTTGAAACCATTAAACCAAACAAGTAAAAAGGAGAGGGTAGATACTATAAATAGTGCTGTATAACTATATTTCTTGTGAATTAAATTGAACTTTGCTAATACAACTATCGTTATACAAATTACGACTAAAGACCAAAAAAGAATTGAATACATATTTATTTAAACTCAAGATTAATTAATTTTTTAACATTTGGTTTAACAATTTCTTGATAATCTCTTGAGTACATACCAATTGAGAAACTTCGATCACCGGCATTGAAGACTATTTTTTCATTTTCTAAAAGTAAAGGGTCTACATATACTTCGAGTCCAAATAAATTTCCAAATGGTGGGACACCCCCTGGCAATACACCGTTAGTTAAATGATCTACCTCTTCTTCGGTGGCAAACCGAATATCTTTTGCATTAAATAACTCTTTAACAATGTCATTATCAAATCTCATATCTCCAGGAATAACTAGCATAACAAATTTCTTTTCAGTATTGGATATTTTAATCCTGATGATCATCGCTTTTGCTCCTTGGTGTATTGTGTATCCTGTTCTTATCTTTGATGCTTCTTCACTGGTTCTTACTGGTTCATGTTCAAAAGTCTCAAACCAAACTGAATTTTTCTTAAGTAAATCAGTAATTTCAGATGTGAGCTTATGATAGGGCATTTTATTATTAATTACTTTATATTTTGGAGCGAGAGACGGGGCTCGAACCCGCGACATTCTCCTTGGGAAGGAGACATTCTACCAATTGAATTACTCTCGCATTAAGGAATTATAACCCATTTGTTGAATTATTTGTTCTGTTAATCTTCTTTAAAAGACCATTTAAAACATTTGTAATTTCATCTGCTTTTCCCTCTGGTTGACCAAACAGTAGCATTGGAGCAATTAATCCTTGAGCTGCATTTTCTATAATAATATTTTTAATGTGAAAAATTCTATCAAAGATGCCTTGGCTTGTTGTTACATTCTGAATATTCTTATAAGGAATATGAGTTTCACTCTTAGCAATAAAGCCTGTTTTACATAAAATATAATCTTGTTCGAATTCAAAATAAAAAGCCCTAATCCATAAGATCTGCGTTACCATTAGAAGAATGAATGAGAATATGACTCCAGAGACATAATAAAAAACAACACCTGTCTTTGTAATTTCAAGGAGTGGTCCCATAAACAATAAAGGTATAAATAGTGAGAAGAAAACTCTTGAAAACATTATGCTAAAAATATAACTATTTGAAACTGGATATTCATTAGAAGAGATCTTTTTATCTAATTTTATACTCACCAAATTATCATTTTTTTCGTTCTTACCACCGCCACTATCTTGATTCATACTTACGGTATTATTTGATGATGATTTTAATTTGTTTAGTAAAAAGGTTTTAATAGCTTCAGCCTCTTCATGATCTACACCATCAATATGAGCCTCAATCCCAGAAGAAATTGTTGCGCTTGCAATATGAACATCGTATATATCTAAAATTCTATCAATAAGATCTTGGTCAACATAAACATCTTGGATTTTATTATATTGAACATGAATTTCACGAGGTGTAATTGGATCTTTCTTAATCGTTATGAATTGATCATTACAATCATAAAAATAATACTTAATATAATAGTGGATATAAACTATATTTATAATAAAAGCGACTAGAATAGCTAATAATGCCAAACCAAAAAAGAATAGGGTTAAATATCCGTTATAATTCTTTACTGCACCTTGAATTATGATCGGTGCAACAAATAAAAGTGCGAAGAGTCCTATTGATTTAAATATCCCCGGAACAATACTTTCAATAATTTTTTTCCAGAACTTTTTTTTGCTTAAAGGATATTTGGTTTGAAAGTCAGAATAGGTAACCATAGATATATGTATTAGTTTAATTTTTCATTATACCTTCTTAAACAACACATTTGAATATACTCTGCTATACACATTATCAAATGCTTTCGTTTCGCTAGTTACATTTTCCCACGAAATTAATTTTAGCTTATCAAAAGCCTTCTCTAATTCTTCTTGGGTAAAAGCCTTCTCTGTTATTGTATCTTTGGCAATCTCATAACGATATGAGTTCTCTTCAGGTCCTGGATATTTCTTCATTAAATCAATAGCTGCTGGACTTGCCGCTGTTATGGTAAAAATTAAAAGATAGCCATTGGGCTTTAAAGTTCTTTGAACCTCTTTTATAACTGATTCTCTAGACCATTTAGTCATTGCATGCAAACTCATCATATCAATTATTAAATCAAACGAATTATCAGGAACATTCTTCAATTCATTTGCTATATCACCTTGTTTAAATGCTATTTTATTATGATAGCCTTTTTCTTCAGATTCCTTATTAGCTAGATCGATAGCAACTTGGGAAAGATCTATACCAACGACATGTTTAAAACCATTATCAATTAAATAGAAAGAATTCCTTCCAGCACCACAACCAACATCTAAAGCATAGTCCTTATTAATATCTTTATACTTTTCTAAAAACATTCTTAATGATGTTGAAGGATGAGTGGTATTAGTAGAGGGTAAGCCTTTTCTTGTGGAATATTCTTTATCCCAAATATATTGACGATACTCAGTTGAATCAAAATCAGTATTTACCATATATATGCTTTATCCAGGACTTTTTTATAAAATTTAATGAAAGAGTAGAAAGTAGAAAACCTATTGTTGGAACAATCGCATTAACAAATGGATTTTCTACTTTAATTATTACAAAGAAAATTGAAATTAAAAGATATGTTATAAGAGCTATAGACACTTTTCTGGTTAAACTAGTCTCCCATGCTTTGTCCTGCTCAACTCTTTTATTTCTATCTTTTATAAGTTGTATCTCTTTTTCAAGCTCTTCTATTCCTGCCATTCACTTAGTTGAATAATCTCATTTAATACCCAATCAAAATCTCCATTAACTACAGTTGCGTCGCAATACTTACAAACACCAGCAACTGAAACACTGATTGGGGCTCCACAATTAGG
>DASZTI010000022.1:0-2272 GCA_035548215.1 Candidatus Dojkabacteria bacterium | reverse complement strand
AATTTTAGCAAGAAGAGATTTTTTAATTTCAGCTTTAATTAACTCTAATTTTGTACTTTCTAAAGAAGAAATCACAGCATCAAGCTGCATTATAATCTTTTCTGCCTCAGCGTTTTGTTCAATAAGCTTTTCAATCCCTCTTACTTGTCCTTCAATTCTATGCAATCTATCTTGAATTGATGATGGTCCCTTTTTAGCCATTATAGTATATCCAAATTAAATTTATCTTAATTAAATATATACCCCTCGGGGGTATGTGTCAATCATCGAAATAAATGGCAATCGGAAATAGCTTACTTATTTTTCTTAGAGTACATCCTAGAATTCACGACACTAACAGCAACTATGAGGATTAGAAATATAAGGAAGTAAGATGCGAATATATTGTTATATAAATTACTGATTCCATCTTTTTTTGTAAGACTCAAAATATAATCTGAAACGTATAAGAAAAGAGGAGTCGTAATAAAAAGAATCACACCCCATATTGGAGACACCCACTTTATTTTTAACTTATTCATAAGCATTCGTGTCAAAACAATGGCAATTGGCGAAGACAAGAGGATGATTCCCCATAAGGCCCAGTCCCATGTTGAATCTGTACAGACAGTATATCCATGCCAATTTGAAGCAGAACAAAGAGAACTAGAGATATTAGGCAATATCTTCTCAGCAATTGATACTCCCGAAGACCAAAAAAGGATTAAAAGAAATGCAATTATCAAAGGCGGAATAAACAAAGGAATATTAGAATTTATAACATTATTTAAAGAATTTCTCTTGCCCATTATGAACTATTCTAATTAATTTATTACTCATTAATAATATCTAAATATTAGAAATGAGTCTATATGCTTAGAAATGTTAGACACATAAAAATATATCTGATATAATCCCCTAGTTATGAAGAAAAACATTCATCCAAAATATAACACTAATGTAAAAGTAACTTGCTCATGCGGTAACACCTTTGTTACTGGATCAGTACTTACTGAAATCAGAACTGAACTTTGTTCTAATTGTCATCCATTCTTTACTGGTGAACAAAAGATCGTAGACAGTGCAAACCTTGTATCTAAATACGAGAAATTAGTAGCCAAATCAAAAGGTATGTCATTTAAAACCAAGAAGCAGAAAATGTTAGCAAGAAAAGAGAAGTTCCAAAAGGCTGATGCAATCAGACCATCTCTTACACTTAAAGATATGCTTTCAAAGATCTCTAAGTAGCAGTTCCCCCATATATTTCTTTCCTACTTTAATTGTGTAAATATATATTATGGAACTTAACGAGATACTGAGCAAAATCGATTTCAAAACAATAAAAACAACCAAAGAAGATTTAGAGCAAAGGATAGCAGTTGCTCATACAAGCGGCGAAAATATATCTCAACTTGCATCTGACCTCTCCTACTACTCTCAAAT
The DNA here is from genome assembly GCA_035548215.1 of Candidatus Dojkabacteria bacterium. Taxonomy (GTDB): domain Bacteria; phylum Patescibacteriota; class Dojkabacteria; order SC72; family SC72; genus DASZTI01. Next base: position 850 of record DASZTI010000022.1, on the reverse strand, counting down.
CTACGACATAGCATCAAATATTGAAAAAAATGCTAAAGATGTTAAAGAATCACAGGAATTATTATCAACAGAGGAAGATAAAGAGATGAAAGATCTCGCACAAGAAGATATTACTTTCAAGACCAAAAGTATTGAAACCCTATACGATCAATTAATGAAATTAGAGATTGATCGAGAATTAGGCGATCCAGACGATAGTAAATCAGCGATTCTTGAAATCAGAGCAGGCGCAGGTGGTGAAGAAGCAGCTCTTTTTGCAGGAGAATTGTATAGAATGTACTCCATCTTCGCTCAGAAAATGGGTTGGCAGGTTGAGATAATAGATAGTAGTGTGAGTGAAAGCGGTGGATATAAGGAGATATTAGCATCAATAAAAGGAAAGAACATATATAAATACTTAAAATTTGAAAGTGGTGTTCACAGAGTTCAGAGAGTTCCATCAACCGAATCTTCTGGCCGTATACACACCTCTACAGCCTCTGTAGCTATTCTACCAGAAGCAAAGGACATTGATATCCAAATCGACCCACAAGACTTAAGAATCGACGTTATGAGAGCAACAGGAGCTGGTGGACAAAATGTTAACAGAACAGACTCAGCCGTTAGAATTACCCACCTCCCTACTGGCATCGTTGTTAGCTGCCAGGAGACTAAGCATCAAGATCAGAACAAAGAAAAAGCAATGAACCTTCTTAGATCTAGACTTTATGAAAAGAAAAAGAATGAAGAACATGAAAAAAGATCCAAGATGAGGTCTTCACAAATTGGAACTGCAATGAGAGCTGAAAAAATTCGAACCTACAATTTCCCTCAAACCAGAATTACTGATCACAGAATCAAAGTTTCATGG
>DASZTI010000021.1:0-1580 GCA_035548215.1 Candidatus Dojkabacteria bacterium | reverse complement strand
TTTTAGGATTTTTCAATTTCAAAGCTTGCGCAGTATGAAAAGCAATTGCCTCACCTTCTCTATCAGGGTCCATTGCTAGAAATACTTCTCCGTGATCTTTCTTAGGTAAAAGTTTTTTAATCTCGTTTATAATTTTAGTCTTGCCTTCCATTACAACAAAAGCTGGTTTGTAATCATCATCTACATCAACGGAAAGTTTGCTTTTAGGAAGATCAATGATATGACCAATAGTGGCCTTTACCTTATATTCTTTACCTAAATATTTTTCAATTGTTTTAGCCTTTGCTGGAGACTCTACTAATACTAAATTCATGTGTTTATTTTATAAAACAAATTATCCTATTATACACTACGAACAAATTATTCCTAATTCTCTTCATTATTTAATCATAAAATATCATGCCGCCCTATAGAATTCTCATTATATGCACTGTTCACTATTTATTGAAGTAATGGGCAAATTAAAAGAAGGAGTATTAAATCTATTTCATCTTGTTTGCTGCAAACCAATCAATGAAATCTCTTGCTACATTCACAGCATAGAAACTTTCACTACCATCTTCTAAGAAGACAACAAAGGCATACTTAGGCTTTTCATAAGGAAAGAAACCTGTTACCCAAGCATGCGCATGCTCATATACACCATTCCTGTCTACCCTTCCGAACTCAGCAGTACCAGTTTTAGCAGCGACATCAATTGGAGCACTGGTTAAACCAACAATTGTTCTTTTAGGACCATGAACTGCAGACCACATCGCATATCTAACACTACTCAAAGCATAGTTATTTGCTATATTTTTTCTTAAAGGATCATACTTCAAAATATCCACTTTACCATCAGGATAAACCAATTTCTGCCCTACATGAGGAGTGTTTAATGTACCATTATTTGCTATCGCAGCAATCCAGTTAACCATTTGAATTGGTGTTACAGTAGTTATTCCCTGACCAATAACTGAGTTACAAGAATCTCCCTCAGGGTACCAAATAGGATCCAACCATGGACTGGTTGTAGTTGCTAAAATCCTCTTATTCTCTGGGGATGGTAACATCCCCTTACCCTCGCCAGGAATATCAATAAATGTATATTGACCAATCCCGAACTTTTGAAGATATGGGACAAGCTTATTCATATCCCAATGACGAATTACTTCACAAAAATAAATATTTGAAGACTGAGAAATTGCTCCATATAAATCTAAGGCACCATAAGCGTGATTATGATACTCCTGAAAATGAACCCCATTCGAGAATGTATAGTTAGAACTACTTACATATACAGTAGAAGGACTCAACACCCCGGCGTCAAGTGCAGCTGAAGCTACAATTGTTTTAAAGACAGAGCCAGGAGGTACCTGATCGCCAATAGCTTTATTATTTAAAGGCTTTCCCTTTGCATTAAGATACTTATTAAAATCACTAACCGAAATACCACCAATGAATTTATTATTATTATATGAAGGATACGAAACCAAAGAAAGAATTTCTCCACTATTGATATCCATTAAAACCCCAGCCCCACCAGTTGCATGGTATTGTGCAACACCTTTTTGTATCACATTGTACATTTCCTTTTGAAT
>DASZTI010000020.1:0-3728 GCA_035548215.1 Candidatus Dojkabacteria bacterium | reverse complement strand
TGGAATCCACACGATGTAAAAGAAGAGATGAGAGATAACAGATCTACTCGTTAAAGAACACTCCCCATTTTGTATTACTAAACTTCTGTTTTAATTCATCGTAATTAGTAATCATATTGCGCAATGATTCTTTTCTCTGTTTGTATGTACTTGGCGTTGTATCTTGATAATCAATATTTAGAAATTTAAATATTTTCTTAGTTTCTTTTTGATAATTATTTGCTAGATTTTCATAAAATACATCTATCTTCTGATGATCTTTAAAGAACTCATCATATTCGTTTTCATAATTTTCTGTCCATGTAAATTCATCTAAACAATCATCATAATCAATTGTATATTGATTACTTCTTTCTTTTTTACCCGTAGTATTTGCCCATTTATCAGTATTTCCTGCTTTTAACCTCGAGACATAAGTATCTAAATAATTAAGTCTTTTCATATGTAAAATTTTAATTTCTTTATGCTCTTTCAAATAATCCCAAACATCCTTCTCATCTGGTTTGTGAGCATGATAATAAAAAATTTTGAATCCCAATGCTTTGATGGATTGATCTCTATCTTTATAAATCCACTTATCAATGTATGTAACAGGATTATTACGGATATAATTTATAAAAGGCTTTTTATAAATTGGCTTCTTAAGTTCTTCAGGCTTTAATGAAGCGTCTCTAAATATTTCTCCAAAGACAAATACTTGATTATGGTTATTAAGCAAACCACGAAGGAAATTCGAACCAGTTCGAGACCTGCCTATTATTAAAAACTTTGTATATTCTGGGGAAGCTTTTAAAAGTTTGAGAGTTGTAAATGCCTCTTTAACATAAAATGGGAACCATTTACCTACTGCATCAGTTATGTTTTTTACTTCTACTATCAAGCTTACAAGAGGCTAAAATATATACAATATAATAGCATAAGTGTTATACTCATTTCATGCAAGAACAAGATCTATTAAGCAAAATTACATCATACACAAAGCGAAGAGGAATACTCTTTCCTAACTCCGAAATTTATGGAGGAGTTGCTGGTTTCTATGATTATGGACCAGTTGGGGTTGAAATGAAAAATAATCTTAAGAGATTCTGGTGGAAGTATATGGTTGATGACCGAGATAATGTTGTTGGAATAGATGGAACAATCATAACCCACCCTAAAGTTTGGGAAGCTAGTGGACACATTGCCAACTTTGCAGACGAATTAGTTGAATGTAAAAAATGTCATCACAGATTTAGACCTGATTTAATAAGTAATGCAGAAAAGTGTCCTGATTGTGGAGGAGAATTCACAGCTCCTAAAAAATATCACCTCATGTTTAAAACAGAAATTGGTGTCATTGAAGGAGAAAAAATGGATGCATATCTTAGAGCAGAAGCATGTCAAACAATCTATTTAGATTTTAAAAATGTAGTAGATAGCACAAGAGTAAAAGTACCATTTGGTATTGCTCAAATCGGTAAAGCCTTTAGAAATGAAATCACACCAGGAAAACTTTTGTATAGATCAAGAGAATTTGAACAATGGGATGTTCAATTCTTTGTTCATCCTGATGAAATGGATAAGTGGTTTGAATACTGGAAAGAAGAACGAATGAAATTCTACAAGATGTTGTATAGAAAACATGACAATCTTAGATTTCATCAACACGCTCCTGATGAACTAGCCTTCTATGCCAAAAAAGCTTTTGATATTGAATATAACGCACCATGGGGATGGGCAGAAAATGAAGGTATTCACTGGAGAAGCGACTACGATCTAACTCAACATAGTAAATTCTCCGGAAAAGATCTTTCATATGTAGACCCTGTAACAAATGAGAAATATATTCCATGGATTGTTGAAACTTCAGGAGGAGTTGATAGAACCTTCTTGTATATGCTTTTTGATGCCTATGAAGAAGAGAAGCTTGAAAACGGAGAAATCAGAACTGTTTTAAAAATTCATCCAGAAATAGCTGCATACAAGGCTGCTATTTTCCCACTTGTTGGAAATAAGAAAGAAATTACTGACAAAGCATATGAAATATATACATCATTAAAGAAAGCTAAGAAAGTTATGTATGATGATAGAGGAAATATTGGTAAAAGATATAGATATCATGACGAAATTGGAACTCCAAAGTGTATTACAATCGATTATCAGACATTAGAAGACAACACTGTAACTGTAAGAGATCGAGATACAATGGTACAAACAAGGATAAAGATTGATGATCTTCTAGAGAACATTTAAAGATTTACTTAATCTTTGGTAGTTTAGAAATAAACTTTGTATCTCCCCACTTTCTCATCATGGTAGTAACATCCTGTGAATCACCTTTTGCTAAAATAGCTAATACCATATCAGAAAAGACATCAATACTTTCAGAAAGTTTTTCAGGATTGATTATCACATTACCGGCCTTTAATACTAAGGCTTTATTTGCGATGAAATAATTAAAGGCCATAAATAATCCCTTTGCATAAACTTTCAATGAAGGTTCATTTTCTGACTTATGAATAGTATTTATTGCATGAGCAATGAAAGCAATTAAGGTATAGTTATATTCATCTGTAGTAATTAAACCGTTGAATAGGTGATATTTAGCACTTCTTACACCAAAGATCTCAGCATTAAGCTCTCTTGCGATATCAAAATTCTCACCAAGTCTTTTTTCCATTCCAACATACTTAACAACACCTTCTGCAATTTCATGAAGGATTCTTACTCTATAATTGGCTTCTAAAATTTCATTGTTCTTTCTAGCAACATCAACGCCTTTAATATACTTAAGCAATGGCTTTACCCTCGTTTCATACTTTTGCATCAATGAGTTGTGATATACAACAATCTTTAAACCATACTTCTGAACTAATTCTGGTTGGTTAGGAAGGTTGGTACTAGAAGGTAAACTCCCAGCTTGCCTTCCTGCAAACATGTAAACATCATCAATTCTAAATCTAATACTATCTGGCTTTAATTTTGCTGCAATTGAGCCGTTTGGTCTTAATATTCCAAGCTTTCTAATAACTTCGCTCATTTTCTTAACAGCATTTGTTTCATCTTCTCTCAAAATTCTTAATGAATACTGATAACTTCTTTTAATGTCCATTAAATGGTCTGTATATGACTCAATAGGACCAATAATAATTTCCACTTTAGTATTAGGATTCTTTAAGAATGCTTCAAGAACCTTATTAAACTCTCCTTTTTTGAAATGAGTATCAACGCTAGTTAAATATTCTCGAAGTTTCTTATCTTCAGTGGTCTTAATTGCTTGTTGTAAAAGGATTGAAATACTTTCATGCTCTTTTCTATATTCATCTTTATAATCAACAGCATAAAGCTTTCTATTTTTATCTCTTTTAACAATTGTATAAGGGGATAATAATTTCTGATTCTTTTTAGCAGCCTCCATCAATTCTTCTTTTGACATATCTGAAGGATAGAAAAAGCCAACACCATTCTTTCTATCTACTTGTTTTAACCAAATTTTATGAATAATTTTACCAACCTTTTCAAGGATTTTAACAGTGTCTCGATCACTCTTACTAAGATGACTAAGATCGTATTTAAAATATGTTGGTACTGGCATAATTCATTATATATTTATTAACTTATTTTTAAAACTCTAAATGTTTTATTAACATTTCCAATTTTAACTTCTATAACATCACCAATTTTAGCACCTAAAAGCGCATGACCAATTGGAGAATCATCTGAAATCTTTTTATTTAACGGATCAGCTT
>DASZTI010000019.1:0-2109 GCA_035548215.1 Candidatus Dojkabacteria bacterium | reverse complement strand
GTCTACTTTCAGGAATAAAGTCTAAAAGTTCCTCAACCGTATCGCCGTGTGGATCAATAAAACAGGCACCACTACCCGCAAGGACATCTGATATAAACATATTTTTAAATAAAGTTGATTTACCAACACCTGTTTTACCCAAAAGATAAAAATGTCTTCGTCTATCTTCTTTTTTAAGTCCGAATTCTGTTCTAATACCTCGATAATCAGCCTGACCAAAAATATTAATACCTTTATCATTCTTATCTATCGGCAAATCCATTGGAGGCTCAGCTTTTCTCGCTCTACTCCACACAATATTTGGTGTCTCGACTGAAATATTTGGTAAGTGATACACAGATGCAAGTTCCTCAATATTTAAAGTATCATGGGTCTCTGCAGGAAGTTTTCGATCAATATAGTTTTGATAAATAGTTTGTGCAGTCACATCAGGTGCAGAATGAATAAGACTGTTAAGATGAGCCGTCGTGAACTGTTTGAAACTTGCAACAATGTCTCGCAAAATCTGTTCTGATCTAATCTGATCGGGAGATTTGGTAACAACTCTAAACACAACTTCAAAGCCGAGTTTTAACATCTTTGTTTCAACCTGTGTAAGTTCCTCTTGTTGACCTGGTTGCAATCTTACGACTTCTTTTGCAGGACTCTTTGTCCCATCCGTTTGCAAAGCTTTACCAATTCCAGAAACAAAACCAGTAAGAATATCTATAATACTAACACCATCAAGGCTTTTTCCTTCTTTAATTGCACTAATATATTTTTTAGATCTCTCTTGCCAGTAGTTTGCAATCGGTCTAACAACCATTTGAATCCAAGCCTCTTCATTTCCTTTTAGATCCGAAATTGCACTAGTTATAGCTGCTAATGGGTCTACTTCAAAGTTTCTAAATGTTTTTATTGGGAATATATAATCTTTCTCGAGTTCAATGATACCAGTGGAGATATAAACATTACCTCTTTTCTCTTTTGTATAATCTTGTACATATTTTATCTCTGCATTTGGGTACTGAGCATAAATCTGACCTTCTACAAACTGTGCAAGATGCTGAGGAGCGATAACCATAAAACGAATACCCTCCCCGCCCACAGAAACGACTTCAAACGAAACACTGTCCAAAGATTTTTTCGCGTCTCTCATAATACCGTGCAAAGATGCAAACATCTGTTCAGCTGCAAGAGGAGTCTTATCATTCTCTCGTGGTACAAGAATTTGCATGACTAATGGATGTCTTAACTCTTCAAACACAACAATTCCCTCAGGTTTCTTACCGTACGTAAACACAAATACCAGAAAAACGATTGATAACAAGATTATTATTAAAAGCGAATATATCATAAAGATATTCTACCAAAATTTGAGCAAGAAACAATTAAAAATTGCCATTATCTGTTGATCGATCATTGCCAAGGATTATTATAATGTCCCCTGTTGTTATAAAGTCGGGTCTTCCCTCAACAACAGTATATTTCCCCCCGATTATTTTTTCTAATAATTCTAATGAATTCTTGAAGCCCTCTAACTTTGGTACATATATAACAGTATTGTCATAGTTTTTTGGAGAACTCTCAAAACGAATTACATTAATACCACTATTACCAATCTTTCTTGCATATCGATAAGCCAAGCCATTAAGGACACTCGCATTATATATCTCAACTTTTACTTGTTCAGTGGAAACTTTTCGCGGTGCAACTGTATCTATATATTGGTTTAAAGCTTGGTCAAAAGCGTTTAAATCCAAAACAGGAATCTGCCTATCTAGCTTACTATCCATATATTCATGAATATACTTATCTTGACCTAAATCAATAAGGTCAACACTTCCATTACTCATTTTAGCCTTCAAGAGATTTAAAGTAGATATAAGTTGTGATTGTGATAAATTCGTATCTAGATTCTCTAAAAATATTTTCCATTGATTAAACTTGAAGAAAGGATCAATAAAGCTATATTTATCTAAAAAATAGTTCAAGAAAAGGGCCTCTTGAGAAGGTTTAGAAGTATAAAGCTTAGCATAAGTGTCATCATAATCCCTAGATTCTTTACCATTCATCTTTATAAATGCAGACATTGATTGGGGAGTAACTATGACATAATTTGAAATCTGA
>DASZTI010000018.1:0-3752 GCA_035548215.1 Candidatus Dojkabacteria bacterium | reverse complement strand
TGGGAAGATTTCACTCTTAAGGGTTCCTTTTCTTAGAGCAGCTCTTAATTCTTCGACTGTTAATTCTTCTCCTGCGAAGTACTTTTCCATTAACGCATCATCTTGTTCAGCAAGTCTTTCAACAAGAACTTCTCTAAATTTCTTAGCAAGATCTAGCATATCTGCTGGAATTTCTTCTTCAACAAGATCAGTAGCTTCTACCTTGTCGTATGTATATGCCTTCATATCAATCAAATCTACAAATCCTCTAAGTGAAGTTTCTTTTCCAATTGGAAGAGTTAATGCAACAGCTTTAGGACTTAATCTTTCTTTAATTGAGTTTAATGTCATCATGAAATCGCCACCAAGAAGGTTGAGTTTGTTTGCGAAACAGATTCTTGGAACACCATACTTGTTTGCTTGTCTCCATACAGTCTCAGATTGTGGTTCTACACCCATCTTACCATCGAAGAGAACAACAGCACCATCAAGTACTCTTAATGATCTTTCAACTTCAACTGTGAAGTCTACATGACCCGGCGTATCAATAATGTTGATTCTAACTTTCTTTCCATCCAAGGTCCAAAAACAAGTAACAGCTGCAGATTGAATAGTAATACCTCTTTCTTGTTCTTGAATCATGAAGTCTGTAGTTGCAGCACCATCATGTACCTCACCGATCTTATGCTTTTGACCAGTAAAAAAAAGTAAACGCTCTGTTGTTGTGGTTTTACCCGCGTCAATGTGAGCAATAATACCAATATTTCTAATTTGATCTAAAGATAATTTAAGATCGTAAGTTTGTATCGCCATATATATAAATATTAAATTAATATCAAACTGAGGAGTTTAATTCAGCGACTGGATTATACAATACTAATCTATTCTAGCCAATAGTTTCTTTGCACTCTCAGTTGTTGATCCATCAAGGTCATAGTTTATGGCCTTGTTTAGATTACTTTTAGCCTCAGAATTGTTCTTTTCAATCAAGAAAGCCCAACCATTTAACCAGTAATATACCGGATTGTATCTATCCAATGACTTAAGGAGATTAAGGTCTTCTCGAGCATTTGTTAATTTACCATTTTCAATTGAAGATAGAATCTTGTATTTATAGTAAGCCTTCTTATCTGCATCATTTAAATCTGATCTCTTAGCTAATTTCTCTAAATATGTTGCCATCTTTGTATAATTCTTCTGATTATAATAAAGGTCTGTAAATAATAATTCTACCCAAGCAGCATTAAACTTTTTATATGCTGCAGTTAATTGCTTCTCAACTTCTGCCGTTCTATTATTTAAACTCAAAAGTTTTACATACTCTTGGTAAATGGCTGGTTCATTAGTATCAGGTGCAGCAGTAATTGCTTTTGTATAATATGCAAAAGAATTATCATAATCTTGAGTCAGATAGTAATCTCTCGCAATCATCAAATATGCAAGATAACTATTGGAAAGACTTGCTGCATTTTGTGCAACTTCCATTGATGATTGATACTTTCCTAAATCATAATATGCTCGACTTAAGAAATATAAACCATCAAAGTACTCGCCCATTTTATCTAGCTTACCCTCTAAAACTTTAACCGCTAAATTAGGTAAACCCTGGTTAATATATTCTTTGGAAACTAAAGCTGCATTATATAAGGTGTCGCTACCACCGTTTGTAAGGAGTTGGTTATATGCAGAAACTTTAGCTTGAAGTTTGCTATCTGTTATTTGAGTTGTATCAACACCAGATAAAACACTTTTAGCATCAGTTATATTATCAAGTTTTAAATATGAAAGTAGAAGTTTGGCTTGAGCATAATTATTATAATTTGAATTATTGATAACACTCAAAAGACGATCGGCAGCATCAAATTCATTGTTATGTATATTTATTACTGCGAGGCCTAATTTAGTCTCGTCTGTGTTTTTAATATCATTCGCATTATTAAAATAAGTCTTAGCCTTATCAAAATCTTTAGCAGTCAAGAATGCTTGAGCAAGTTTTAACTCTAAGATATACCTATCGTTTCGATTAACATTCAATGAGGATTTATTAACAATATCCTCACCCATTCCTAATTGATTTTTAAGAATCAGGATATCTAAAATATGGGAATATGAATCTACCTTGGAAGGAATTAAGTCTGCAGCATTTGAATATTTTGTAAGTGCATCAGCATACTCGTTAATACCAAATGCATCATCTCCTTGTTTAATGAGAACATTATATTGGTCGACCTCTTGTTGAGAGACATTAATCCGAAGGTAATAATAAATACCAAAGGTTACAAGAGCAACAAATAATGTAATTATCAATATTCTTAATGCAATTTTCATTAGTAAATAATAGTTGAGGGATGAAATGAAGTCAAATATCTGATACAATCCTTTGGTCTTAATCTTTTAGCGTGAAAATGCTATAAATTAGGAATAAGTTTTATATTAAGCTTATGGACCCGCGCATCCGTTATAACGGATACATACGATCACAACAGAATAAGAACACATGGACGAGAGTTCCTCTCATCCTTATCTCAATAATACTTTTAGGATTGATGTTTTCAAGTGGTTCGGTTTATGCCGATTATAGGTCTGATAACCAAAGGGCCAATCTTATCAGTATGATGTATGGTAACACCCCACTTTTATATAAAGATAGTTCACTAAAGCTTGTTTCCATAGTTGATGAAGGAAGGACTATTAAGTACCTAACAAATTCTTTAACAGTGAGCAGTGTCTTAGAGGAAAATAATATAACTTTAGACTCAAGCGATTATACTGTTCCAGATATAAACTCAGCTTTATATAATAACGAAACCATTAAAATCGTTCATAGAAATTATGAATTGGCAACCCAAGTTGAACCAATTGCTTTCACAACATTAAAAGTTGACGATGACAGAGTTTTAATCGGAACGACAGTAATAAAACAGAAAGGTAAGAATGGTTTAAGACAAGTAAATCTTAAGAGAATTTTCGAGAATGGAAAATTAAAGGAAGAAATTGTTATTTCAACAAAGGTTATGGTAAGGGCTATTAATGAGGAAATCCATATTGGAACAAAACCAGAAACTATTCAAAGTTGCCCATATTGGGACAAAATAATTGATGAAAAGGTTGATCCTAAAAATAAGACAAAAAATACATGGATGAAATTTATCATGCGAAAAGAGACTTGGTGTGATTCAGGCCAAGTAACACCAACAAAAACTCCTGGTCTTTCATATTACGGTTTATACCAATTTACACCTAGAATGTTTAGAGCTAGAGGTGGTGTAAACATTTTTGATGGTGAAGAACAAATAATGATTGTTTCAGGAATGTATGATCAAGGAGAATCATATAGAAACCTTCAATGGGGGACTTCAAATACAAGATTCCACCAATTATATCCAGATCTTAAGTAACTTAGTCTTTAAAAACAAGAGTTCTATACAGAATAAAGCTAGATACTAACATTACTCCATTTACCAAAATTTTTGCTAAAGGTTGAACATATACAAAAGGTATAAATGAAAAAGTTGAGGTTTGAAGAAATCCTACTAACCAAGCAATTACAAAAGATGAAAATACCAAATTAAATATATTTACTGCAACGAATTTTACTTTTACATTTTTTCTCTTCTTATTCTCACTACTACTAAATGTCCATCTACTACTCATTAAATAGTTATAGATTAACGCAACCGAGTACGAGATTGTGTTCGCAAAGAACGATTCAGTGCTTGGATTCCAATTTAATGATCTAACAATAGCTAAACTTATTGTGAAATCTATAAGGA
>DASZTI010000017.1:0-12588 GCA_035548215.1 Candidatus Dojkabacteria bacterium | reverse complement strand
ACATTCTATTCCTGTTTTTGATGTAAAGTGTTTTAAAAATCTTGTTCTAGATAATCCAAAAGGAATTCTTGAATCCTTATATTCTAAATATAATCATGTATTAGGTCTTTCACTTGAGGATATAAAGGGAATGAATTATTTTGTTAGAGAATTCAAAATTATAGATAAGTTATTAATTAAATAAACTTTTTATCTCTAAGTCTGAAATATCACCTTTAACGGCGATTAGGATATTTTCTTTGGTAAAGTACTTAGATAATACTTTGATTATATCCTTATTAGTTAGTTTGTTGATAAACTCTAGATATTTTTCAATTGATAAATAATTATTAGGAAAATAAGCTTCTCCTAGGGAGTGTGCTTCTACCCATGATTGTGAAGTTTCATACCAACGCCCAATTGAGTTTGGTATATACTGTTTCATAAAAGAAAGTTCTTTTTCATCTAGTCCGTTTTTTCCTAATGAAATCATAATATCACTAACTTTTTTTATTACCTCGTCAAAGTTAGACTTTTCAATTTGAAATGTAATATCGAATGTCCCAAAATTAGAAAATTCTGTATTTTCAACATAGTATGAGTAGATCAAAGGTCTCTTATGTCTTAATTCATTAAAGATAGGAGATACGCCTATGCTTAATAGGTAGTCTTTAACAAGGCGAAGAACTGTCTGATCGGCAATTTGATTAAATGGAGAAGTTCTTGTTCCAAGTACTATATTTAATGTGTCGGGAATCACAGATTCTTCTAGCATAATTCTTTTGGGCTCTAGTTTCCCTATATTTAAGTTATTAAACGGAGCGTTTTGTTCTGGAAAGTTTTTAAATGCTTCTTTGAAAATTTCAATATCTATATCTCCAGTTGCAATTACTGTTGTCCCGCTTCTAATCATGTTTTTATGGAAACTTTTAACATCGTTTACAGAAATATTCTTTAGAGATTCTTTACTTCCAAGTGGGTCATGTTTTATAGGCTCGGGTATAAAAAGCGATGACCATACTCTCAATGTACTATTTGAATCTGATTCATCTTCTCTTATTTCGTTTTCAACTACGACTTTTTCACTTTTAAGCTCTTTTTCGGTTATTTCTCCGAGGGATATTTCATCAAACATAATTTCTAGAAGAGCTTTTGTTTGTTTCGGATCTCCATAAGCAATTTCGTAGACAGATCTTTCTCTTGTTGTATATGGACGGCTATAGGCACCCCGTAGTTCCAATTCCTTATCCCTCTCTCTTTCCGATTTATATTTAATCGAATTATGAGAAATTATATGTTCCGCTAGATGTGATAAGCCATATTTATCTATAGGATCGTATTGCGACCCTGAGTTAAAGACTATCTGAAAACAAGGAGTTGCATCTTTCTTTTCAAAGAGTACAATCCTCACTCCATTATCTAATGTCGATTCTTTTCTTTCTCTAATGAATTCGTTCATTTAAGAGGTATTTCAAATTAAATCTCTATCCTAATTTTATCATAGTTATCGGCAGGTGGATGTTTGTTGTAATTGAATTTAATCAACTGGCATAAATCGCCCAAACACCCACCTGCTTCCTTACCGAATAGTCTTAACCGACTCCCCCTTTTAAACCTCCTCGCGATTAACGCTTAGTGGTTTTGCCACCGCCGTTGTTTTTCCCTCCCTGATTTTGGCCAGGACCTGGTGTTGGTCTCGGTGCAGGACGCTTTACCTGTTTTTGGGGCATTTGTTCTCACCTCCTTTCGGATTAGGATATCCAATTATATAATTTATGCCATTCTGACAACGATTAAATGTAAGAATTATGTAAGAATCTTTTATATTTTCTTTAACTAATGATATAATTACCAAACCGTTATACAGAGCTTGTCACTCTGAAGGTCTAAGAAGAGCCATAACTATTTTAGTTTTGGGGTAGAACTTAGCAGAACCTAACTGTAAATGCTGGACTGTATATAATGTACAGAGCAAGATTAATATAGTGATATATTAATAAAGTGAAGGTGGTACCACGGATAATCCGTCCTTACACACATTTAAGTATTATGTTTTAATATTTCAATGTGTACGAGGGCGGTTTTTTATTTTATAGTAGACATTATGAATACAAAAATATCAGAATCAATGCCAAAAGCATTCGATTCAAATATAAAAGAGAAGGAGATGATAAAGATCTGGGATGACTCCGGATATTTTAAACCTGAAAATGTTGAAAGCTATCTTAAGAAAGAAGGCCTAGATATTAAGGATAATTTTACAATTACCCTTCCACCACCAAATGCCAATGGCGATTTACATCTAGGACATACATGCGGCTATTCATTCCAAGATTTGATGGGAAGATTTAATCGTATGACGGGTCATCCAACCCTACTTCTTCCAGGTAAAGATCATGCAGGTATTCAAACTGAAGCTGTCTTTACTAAAATTCTTGAAAAGCAAGGTGAAAGTAAATGGGATTTAGGGCGAGAAGAATTCTATAAAAGATGTTATGAATTCTGCATGGAAAAAGCAGCCAATGCTCGAGCACAAGAAAAAGCAATTGGCCTCTCAGCTGATTTTGAAAGAGAGATGTTTACTCTGGACCCAAGATTAAACAAAATTGTTTATGAAACTTTCTACAATCTTTTTGAGAAAAAAGATGAAAATGGTAGAGGGTTAATATATAGAGATAAAAGAATTATAAATCAGTGTCCATATTGTAGAACCGCTTTAGCAGATATTGATACCGAACATGAAGAGATGAGAGGCATCTTCGCATATATCATTTATCCGTTTGTTGATGAGGCAGATAAAAAACTTGCTAAAGAAAAGTTAGGACAAGAAGGAATTGTTGTCGCTACAACCAGACCTGAAACAATGTTAGGAGATACAGCTGTTGCTGTTAATCCAAAAGATGAAAGATATAAGGAGTTTGTCGGAAAGAAAGTTATGCTTCCAATTGCAAATAGAGAGATTCCAATTATTACAGATAGAAAGATTGATATTGAAACTGGAACTGGTGCATTAAAGGTTACTCCTGCTCACTCACCTATCGACTTTGAAATTGCAAAACGAAATAAGTTAGAGGCCATAAATGTCATTAATGAAGATGGTAAAATGAGCGGCGATATTCCTGAAAGATTTTTAGGAATGGATACTGTTGATTGTTCAAAAGCATTGGTAGCCGAACTTAAGGATTTAGGTTTGCTTGTAAAAATTGAAAATATAAAACATAGTGTTACAGTTTGTGAAAGATGTAAGACTCCAATTCAACCAATTATTTCTCATCAATGGTTCTTGAATGTTGAACCTTTTGCTAAGGCAGCTTTAGAAGAGTTAAAGAAAGGGAATACTAAGATTATGCCAGCTGGACAACAAAGAGCATTGGAATTCTTTTTAAAGAACATTGAGCCATGGTGTATTTCAAGGCAACTTTGGTGGGGGCAGAGAATTCCTGTTTGGTATAGTGGTGGTAAAAAGCTCTACGATTGGTTGATGGATAATCCAAAGAAAACTCCGGCAGACTATGAAAAAGAGACAGGTATTAAAGCAATTGGAACTGGAAAGATTTTCATGGGAGAAACAATGCCAACTAGTGATCCAGATTGGAAAGGCAATGAATCAGACCTTTTGATTGAGGCTGAAACAGATATGTTTGATACCTGGTTTAGTTCTGGCCAATGGCCATATTCAACCTTAAAAGCATTATTCCCTAATGAGAAGGACTTTAATAAATATTATCCAACTCAAGTAATGGAGACTGCTAGGGACATTCTTTTCTTCTGGGTTGCTCGAATGATGATGCTTGGTAAATATGTAACAGGTAAAACTCCTTTTAAAGATGTATTTTTGCATGGGCTTGTCTTTGCAACAGATGGAACAAAGATGTCTAAGTCTAAAGGAAATGTTGTTTTGCCAGCAGGAATTATAGAAAAGTATGGAGCGGATGCTCTAAGACTTTGGTATTACATCTCTGCTCTTCCAGGTTCTAATGTCTCTGTTGATGAAGAGAAAATAAAAGGTAATAGATTCTTCATAAATAAGATTTGGAATGCAAGTAGATTTGTTTTAATGAATATTGAAGAAGAATTAGATGAAGTTATTAAATCTGAAAAAGACATAAAAGAAACGAAGAAAATAAAAGAGGCTAAAAAAGAATTAAAGAAAATTTCTAATTACATTGTAAAGTATCAATTCAATCTTGCAGCAGAAAACATTAGAGAATTCTTCTGGCATACATATTGTGATAAGTGGATTGAAGAGACGAAGGCGGAAATTGCCGAGTTAAAAGTTGGAGATAAAAAAAGAATTGAAAAGCTTTCAGAATTGATCTATATCTTGAAACTTTCATTGAAAATCATGCACCCAATGATACCTTTTATTACAGAATCTGTATGGCAAGAATTAAAAACTGTTGGACTAGCTAAAGGAGATCTTTTAATTCAGCAAATCGAAGAGTAGATATGCAAAGTGATGCCACTTTTTCAAAAAGTATTGAGGTAAATGATAAGACAGCTGTTGAAAGACTTTTGGATTATGAGAAACAGGGTTATTTATTCCATGGATCAACTAAAAATAACCTCAGTATAATAGAGCCTAAATCTGCAAAAGATGTAAATGATAAAGAAG
Source organism: Candidatus Dojkabacteria bacterium (assembly GCA_035548215.1). Classification (GTDB taxonomy): domain Bacteria; phylum Patescibacteriota; class Dojkabacteria; order SC72; family SC72; genus DASZTI01. Next base: position 7,994 of record DASZTI010000017.1, on the reverse strand, counting down.
AGTTTAATAATGATAACGCGGTATTTGCTTCTGTATCTGCAGCTGGGAGTGTTATATTCGGTTGCATGTACTTCCCTGAAGAAATTGATAACAAAGTTCATGGAGCATGGTCTGTTGGTCCATCAAGAGGAATTGGAAAAATTTGGGCTCAAATTCCAAAGGGTTGGAAAGAATACATTAAAAATAATCGTGGATATGTTTATGTCCTGAAAAGAGATCCATTTATCGAGGGATTAAGAGAAGGATTTTGGCAGGCAAAATCTAAAACACCTGTCGTTCCAGTAGACATTATTCAAGTCCAATTTAGCGATTATGAAAAGTTAGGCGGATTTATTGAATGGAGTGAGTAGACTAACTGTGGGTTGGTGCTGACCCACAGTTATTGTTTCTTAATCCTTATACTCTGTTAAAACTTTTTCTCCTCTTAAAATTCTCTTGTCAGTTCTTGATGCACTCTCCCAAGCAAGATTGAAAAGATTTCTCATACAACTGGCTACCTTTGGATCTTCAACAACTAAAGCGTAAGAATTTTTAGTATCAAAGGAAACAAAGATTACGGTATTATCAAATACCATAAAGTCTGTACTAAGGTCTCCTTTAACAGGAACCCTTAATTGTAGATTTTTACCCGAACCATATTTCTTAAGGTAATCATCGTCTTCATTCTCAGCTAGAATCTCTTTAGATTTAACATTACTTTCTAAAAAGAATCTGTTAAAGTAATCATGGAAGAACTTTTCTTCAACATCTCCGTAATCCTCTGCTAAGCATTGAACAAGAACTTCTTTAGTATTGAAGGTCATTTCGTATGCCTGCTTAATTCCATCTGCACCTTCTAAGAAATGAATCTTAGGTTTATTTTTATTTGTGTTTTGCATCGCTTTTAACTCACTAATTTTAGAATTGAAATTGGACATCAATTCTTGTAATTCATTTTGCTTACGGTCGAGTAAAGCCATCAAAAACTCTGGGTTCTCTGGAAAGTACAACTTCTTTCCCTCTCTTAAGGACTGTTTAATAATTCCTAATTTAATTAGATCATCAAGTTGTTCATAAACAGTGGTTCGAGGAACCTTAGATTTATATGCTAAATTTGAAATAGTTGTCTCGCCCCATTCCAAACTTGCTTTGTATATTTTCAAATGATCTTCTTTCAAGCCTAAGCTTGTAAATACATTGATAATGTCCATAATTTCGTCAGATAATATTATCTAAGAAGATTATATGACTCTAATGCCGTATATACAAGGCCATTTGTGATGAATGTGACGTCATGTATGGCGTCATTATGAGGGTTGATGATTACACTTCTTCGTCAAAATGCTTTAACTCATCTGTATATTCAAGTTTCTCAAAAAGGATTTCTGAGTTATTCAACTTCCTACCAATTTCTAATTCTTTAAATGTCCATGTGTCTTTATTCTCTGAAACATAACCCTTCTCCTCTAATTCTTTATTGGCATCATACTCGTCTTTAATATTTAAATATGATTCAAGTTTAGCCATACTAAACGGAACATAAGGTTTAAGAAGAACTCTAAAAGCATTAACTAATTGAATTGAGTTATACATTGTATTGGCTGCCTCATCTGCATCAGTCTTAAGAGTCTCCCAAGGTTTTTTGTCATTAAAATATTTGTTAGCAAATTTACCTAATTCCAAGATATGCTCCATGGACTGAATAAACTTTGTATTTTCAATACTATCTCCAACCTGTTTAAAAGCATTAACGATTGCTTCTTCAACTTCCTGTTCTAACTTTCCTTCTGGAATTTTATTTCCAAACTTGCTGGCAGTAAATGTTAAGACTCTATTTATGAAATTTCCAAGGTTGGCAACTAACTCATTATTATTTGCATCTATGAAATCTTTCCAAATATATTCTCTATCATTATTTTCTGGAGCGTATCTAATGAAGAAGAACCTTAAAAGATCCGGACTGTATCTTTCTAAAACATATTCTAATGTAATACCTGTACCATCGCCTTTTGACATTTTCTTCCCCTTATAAAAAAGCATCTTGTTTGCTGGGACATCATACGGAAGATTTAAAATTTTCTTATCTGTTTCTCCTGGGAGTTTATAATCATGTTCTAAATCAGTATTATATTTCCCATTGTATGCAATTAATTCTGCTGGCCACATTACAGTATGAAATGGAACATTTCCTCCAGCTATAAAATAGTAATGTTTGGCCTCTGAGTCTTTCCAGAATTCCTCCCATGCAGCTGGAACCTTTTGGTTCGCAGCCCACTCAATTGATGCTGAAAGATAACCGGCAACGGCTTCCAACCAGACATAAATAACTTTGCTTTCCCAACCCTCAACTGGAACAGGTACGCCAAAACCTAAATCTCGAGTAACTGCTCGTGGCTCAAGACCTTGCTTTAACCAACCTCGTGTAAATTCTCTAACCCATTTTCTCCACCTCTTATCGTTTGCCTTAACCCAAGTAGATATCTGTTTCTGAAGTTTTGTAAGGTTAAGATAGAAGTGTTCGGTCTTCTTTAAAACAGGTTTTGCATCCGAAAGAGTACTGTATGGATCTATTAAATCTGTTGGATTTAAATATGCTCCACACTCTGGACACTCATCACCTCGTGCATTAGTTGCTCCACAATTAGGACAAGTCCCTTTTACATATCTATCAGGTAAAAATCTTTTAACTTTAGGATCGTAATACTGTTCTGATTCTTGAATATCTAAATAACCTAATTCTTTTAGAACTAAGAATATATTTTGAACAACAACTTTATGATTCTCTGTCATTGTCTTTGTGTAGTTCTCATACAAAAGACCTAGCTTCTTATATGTTTCAACTATCTTTTGATGTGATTGTTCGGCAAGCTCTGCTGGTGTTATTCCTAATTCTTCAGCTTTCACAATTATTGGTGCGCCATGACAATCACTTCCTGAAACCGTTAGAACTTTATTACCTTTGAGTCTGTGATATCGTGCAAACACATCAGCAGCAATATTTTGTCCTGCTAAGTGTCCAATATGAATATTGCCGTTCGCATATGGCCAAGAGACCGCTACTAATATCTTTTCTGTCTTAAGAACCTCATTTTCCATAAGACATATTATACACTAAATTTAATTGTGATATACTTTAAAAAACATAAAAACTGCCATGCCCAAAACACAAAAAAGAACAATCAATCTCTTAGAACCAATAGGACAACCAAGCGATGCTTGGACAGCAATCTATAACTGGGTTTTAAATGTAGGAAGATATCTGATGTTATCTATTGAAATCCTTGTATTGGCAGTCTTTTTCTCGAGATTTATACTTGATAGACAGAATAATGATTTAACTAATCAGATTAACGATAATGTAACAATCCTTTCTAATCAGCAATTCAGAAATCAAGAAGTTTTTTTTCAAAATCTTAATTCACTCTTTTTTGATATCACTACAATTAAATCTCAGCAACCACTTAATTCAAATGAAATTTCAAGTGTATTAAGCTCAATTCCTTCAGGCTTAAAAGTAGATAACTTTACTTTTGATAACAACAGAATCTCAATGAATGTATCTGGAACTGACATTACGGTTATTAAAAATTATGAATTCTCATTAAGACAAAATCCACAATATGGATCAGTTGCGTTCACAGTTTCAAGATCAGGACTTAATAGTAGTCTTTATACGGTATCTATTTCGTTTAATATCTTAAATAGTTAGTATGGCACAACCAAAGGCATTAGACTTTCTAAAAATTATAAATGGTGATGTGAAAATGAAAACCTACAGCTTGGTTGGATTTACCCTGCTTGTAATCATCATCCTATTGGTAGGAGCGATCAGACCAACGGCTCTCACAATTGCAAAAATTAGTGGAGAGATTAAAGATAAAACGACAATCAATCAACAGCTTGAAACTAAAATTAAAAACCTTGGGGATCTAAACAATCAATATTTAGGCATTACTGATGATGTTAAAAATCTTCCTTTAGTATTTCCAACACAAGGGAATTTCAGTCTTTTAATGTCAAATGTTGATAGTATTGCGCGTGATAATGGCTTTACACTTTCGAGTATTAGTTTCTCATCTTCAGACAAATTGAAGACAAGGACGCAGGTATTAAAACCATGGAATGCAAGATTAACGGTTGTGGGTTCTCGAGCTAACCTTGTTAAGTTCTTAGCTGCATTAGAAGATATGCCAATGTACCCAACAATAACTCAGGTTTCTTTTTCAAGTAATCAAGATATAAGTGGTGAGACCGCATTCAATATTAATATGAGTGTATATAAGATAGAAGATATTAAATTTTACAAATAACATTATGCAAAAAGATATCCTACCAGTATTAATATTATTGATTATAGTAGTTGTGGCTTGGATTGGGATAAGCGTATATTCTGGAAGTCAAAATCTTGATATCGATCCTAATGCGACATCCTTTACAAAGAATATTAATCCGAAATTTGATTTAACAGGTTTTAATGATTTTAAAACAAGAGTAAGTGCATTACCAATTTCCCCAACATCATTTACTTCGTTAAGTACAACTGCAAAATAATCTCTTAGTTTGAAATGTAATTGTTTAACTTCTTCTGAGAAGACTGTTCTTTTAATTTCTTAAGTGCTTTGGCCTCAATCTGTCTTATTCTTTCTCTTGTTACTCCAAATTCTCTACCAACTTCTTCAAGAGTTCTGGTTACTCCATCATCAAGTCCAAATCTTAATGAAAGAACTCTTTGTTCTCTTTCTTGAAGTTTGTTTAAGATTTCTCTGATTTGATTCTTTAAGTATTCTAAAGTTGCAAAGTCTTCTGGTGATTGTGTCCAAGTATCAGGAATAATATCTGAAAGAACACTGTCTCTTTCTTCACCAATTGGAGTTTGAAGAGAAGATGGATTTTGTGAAATCTTTTTAATCTCAACAACTTTCTCTGGTTCAATCTCCATCTCTGCTGCAATTTCATCGTCAGTTGGCTTTCTGCCAAGCTTTGCAGTTAATGTGGCATTAACTTTATTAAACTTGTTAATGGTTTCGATCATGTGAACAGGAATACGAATAGTTCTTGCTTGGTCAGCAATGGCTCTGGTAATTGCCTGTCTAATCCACCAAGTTGCATAAGTTGAGAACTTGAATCCTCTCATATAGTCGAATTTTTCAACAGCTTTCATTAAACCCATGTTTCCTTCTTGGATTAAGTCTAAAAGTTCAAGACCACTCTTTGAGTATCTTTTCGCAATACTTACAACAAGTCTTAAGTTAGCAGTAATCAATAATTGACCAGCTTCTTTTTGACCTGCCTCTAGTCTCTTAGCAAGAATTACTTCTTCTTCTCCAGTTAATAGGGGGATTTTTCCAATTTCATAAAGATATGAACGAATTGCATCAGTTGAAAGATTTGATTGAATTGTTTTAAGAATCCTGATCTTTTTCTCTAATGTAAGTTCTTCACCATCAGTACTACTAGCTGCTTTACTTAAATCAGCCTGTGATTCCAATACTTCAATACCTTCTTCTTGTAGTTTTGAATATAGTTCATCAATTGCGTCTATATCTTGTTCTACATCTGGCATAAAGTCTAAAATATCATCCTGTGTCAAAAACCCTTGTTCCTGACCTTTTTGGACAATTTTCTTTATAGCCTCTTTATTGTTTTTGGGTTGAACCATTGTATATTATGGTATAATCTTAAATATTATGAAAAAGAAATTGTCTGTTACAAACGATAAGAATAATGTTGTTAATAATGATAAATTAGAATTTTTCATTGAAGCAATTGCCCGATTCTGTGACAAGTGCGGTGCTTCATATTCAGTAGATGATTTACAATTAATTCAAGAATCCGATTACTCTAGCATTATACACTTTACTTGTAAAAATTGTAAATCCCGTCATATTGCAACTTTTATAAAGCCAATAGGGTTAAGTAGTAGAATGCCAATCAATTCAGACTTAAATGTTAAGGAAATTGGCAAATTTGCTAGTAAATCAGTCATTCCTGCTGATGATATCTTAGATGTTTATACTCTTTTGAATAAAAAGAGAATGATTAAACTTTAGATTCTAAGTTATTTAGTTGGGTATATCTTTGAGATTTTTTCAATATTATTCTTCATAACATCTTCAAATGTTATTCCTAGTTCATCAATGGTTAGATTCATATACCACAATAAGTCACCTAATTCTTCAGTAATAGCTTCTCTATCAAGAGGTTTTGCATTCATCTTTGTCTTTTTAACAAAATTCAAAATCTTTGCCGAACAAGTTGCCATACCAATTGTTCCATAATCAAGCCTTGCAGTACTCTCGCCAGTGTGAAATTGTGAATAGTCCTTGTGATCCGTACTCAAGGCCTTCTTCTTGTACTCTTGTAAATCCATAATGATAGTTAAATAAATTTAATTATTTGTTCTCCCAAATAATCGTAAATTCTTTATCACCATCTAACTTAGTTTGAGTTGTAATTTGATTTCCAAATCTATCAAGATTTGTATATGTTACTGCTGCCCAACTATCAGGATATGTGATTGTAAGCTTGGTTGGAATTGAACCTAGACCAGCTTGCTTGAATAATGTTAGTTTCATCGTTGATTGATTTCCAGATGTGTTTATTGGCTGGAACAGTGATGTAGTAGTTGGCTTTAATGTATATTTAACTTCTACAGTTTTTGATGAAAGAACTGAAATATTTGAAAACCCACCAATTACTTTAAAACCATTTTCTAAGTAAACAGTATATTTATTATCATCATATCCTGTAACTGAATCAATAGATGCCTCAATTGGGACATATACTCTGAGATAATCAATGTAATCACCCTGAGGATAAACCTTTGCTGTTGATTTATTTTGTGTAGCTAATGAATATGTATACTGAACTCTAGATTGTGAGACTACATCAACATTTACACTTTCAGTTTGATCTAAATACTTATTAGCCTTGTTTGCACCCCAGTTCCATTGAACTGAAAATGGTAAGGATTGGTAATCTGTTTTAATATTTCCAGCCCAATTATTATTACTGAAATATTCAAAAGCATCTTTATTATCAAGATAAACCATAATATGCTTTTGATTGAGTGAATTGAATATAGCGGTTCCTATATTCGTGTAATCAACTATTTTTGAGGTTAATAACTTTTTAATAATGGTATCTGTTAAATTCGCCAAAAAGTTAGATTTAACAGATTGTCCTGGTGTAAATTCTTTATGAAGTTCAATAAGTTTGTCGTCTAAATTGTTGGCTGTAATAGCTTCGGTCTCTCCAGGTATATTTACCTGGCCCCATACATTTAGTAACTGTTTAAAAAATTCTGTATCAATTGTAATAACCCCATTAATCTTTTGGCCTGGATCTACCTGAGCCAACATATATTCAGCATTTGATTTCACTGTTTGTAAATCTGGATTCCAGTTCATTAATGAGAATGTCATATTCTTCACTCCTAAGGCATTTCGCATTGATGATGGTGGAACAATTTTAACTCCTTTGTTTGTTAGACTCCCATCAAGATTATAAATGTCATCAACTTTGAACTGTCGAATCTGGCCACCTTCAAAGCCAATAATTGCATAACTTGATATCCAGCCTCCAGTACTTCTTAATTCTTGTGGGTTTTGCAAGAGAACCAAATATGTCATTCTTTCCTTTAAACCTAAAATGTCTGGCAAAAATGTTACAAATTTCTCAATTGGTTGAATTTGTGAAGAAATTTTTGTATTTGTTGTCTTTAAGTCAACCAAAGTAGATTGTAATACTTGAGGAAATGCTGAAATATCAATTCCATTGATTAAACTTGAAGCTAATTCTAAGTTATATGCACCTTTATCCAGTTGATTCTTATTTAATTTTAATTGTGCCAACTGATCTGTGTATTGTCTTGTTGTTGCTGGGAGGCTATTCTGTGTGCCTAAGGCTGGCTCAAAGCTCTGAATATATTGTTGTAGTGGTTCTGTTGCTTCTACAATGTCTCTAGCTCCTGAGATCGCATATGTAGAGCCAAAGATGAGCTGTGAAAAATTATC
>DASZTI010000016.1:0-1716 GCA_035548215.1 Candidatus Dojkabacteria bacterium | reverse complement strand
ACCATTAAGAAGCCTCGATCCTCAGCTCGGCAGATGGTGGCAGATAGATTCGAAACCAGACTATGCACTGAGCTTGTACTCTGCAATGAGTAATAATCCAATCTTACATAATGACCCGTTAGGAGACACTTTAGTTTTCCCAAACGGCTCAGAAAAGTTTATACAAACAGTCGCTAGAACGATACAAACTTTGATAGACAAGGGTGCTGGTAAGACATTTGGAGATCTGTTAACTAGTTCAACAAATATTAATGTAAAAGAAGTGAAAGGGAAAACAGCAAGCTTTTACGATTCTAAAACAAAGACACTTAACTGGAATCCTAAATTAGGATTAGTAACTCAAGATGGTGTTAGACTATCACCCGCAACAGTGTTAAATCACGAAGGTGATCATGCTGCCGATGATATAAAAGATCCATCGGGTCATTCACAACGAAGGGGGACACCGGATTCTAAATACGATAATGCCGAAGAAAAACGAGTTATACAAGGTGTTGAACAAATCACTGCATTTTTATTAGGCGAAATAAAAGAAGGTCAAGTCACAAGAACAGACCACACCGTGTTAAATCTCATTATTACTAACGACCCATTGTCCACAAAGGGCACCGATGTACCGATACCTGGAGCTGAGCTAGCACCAGTAATTGTTACACCAAAAAAGAAAAAAACCTCAAATTAATATGCGCTTTATAATTCTTCTGTTCGTTCTATCGTCAATTAAATCTTATAGTTCATTTGTATCAGCAAAAGATAGCATAAAATGTATTACAATACTTTATATGGGCAAGGAAGTAGAAACTCCATTTCGAATAACCTGCAATAATTTCGAGAATGCATTTAGAGGCCAATATAAAAAAATAAATGTTAAGGATACAGAACAATTAATACTTTTTAGTAAGTATCTGAAGGACTACAAGTATTCACAAACAAACAAGGCAATAGATGTTAGAATAAAAGTTATAATTTCCTATTCTGACAAAAAGATCACAAAACTTTGCATTGACCAATTCAACAATATATTGGTAGATGGAAAATTAATTAAGAGCAATAAACAAATAATAGAATTTGTCGATCATTATACTAATTAGAGCACTCCTTTGAAGAAACGCATTATTATCCGTTCGGACTGACTATGGCGGGGATATCTAGCAAAGCCTTAAAACCATTCTACTATGAGAATAAGATGCGATATAACGGTAAGGAATTACAAAATAAGGAATTTTCTGATGGCAGTGGATTAGAAGCGTACGATTACGGAGCTAGAATGTATGACCCACAAATTGGAAGATGGATGACCATCGATCCTAAGGCGGATAAATATCCCAATTGGAGCCCATACACTTATACTTTTGATAATCCGATACGATATTTTGATAAAGATGGTAATGAGGGTCAAGATCCACGCAAAAATTTTTATGAAACCTTAGGAGGAGCAGCAATGAATGCAGCAACAAATGCCGGTGCTACAAATCCATTTAAAGGTCTCTATATCTTGGCTCAAAGACATGTAGAAAATGGTTTTAATCTTAATCCGCCTGGGAATAATCTTATGAACATTAAAGGCAAGGGTGATAAGGGAACTGTTACTGAAACAACCCATGAGTTTATTAACGGCAAAAGGATTAAGGTGGATGCCAAATTTGCAGATTTCAGCAGTGTTGAAAAGGGATTTGAAGGATACTTAAATTTATTAAGTAAGAACTTCCCTGATGC
>DASZTI010000015.1:0-5099 GCA_035548215.1 Candidatus Dojkabacteria bacterium | reverse complement strand
GAAGAAGGAATTGCTGCATTAAAAGATAAAGTTGATACTTTAATTGTTGTACCTAATCAAAAGCTTGTTGATATCATTGTTGAACAAATGTCATTCTTAGATGCAATGAAGCGAGTAGATAGAGTACTTGCTGAAGGTGTTAAAGGAATTTCAGGTCTTGTTACTGGAACTGGTTTTATCAATGTAGACTTTGCTGATGTTAAATCAATTATGCAAAACGCTGGTACTGCACTCATGGGTATTGGAAGTGCATCAGGTGAAAATAGAGCTGAAGAAGCTGCTAGAGCCGCTACAACCAACCCACTACTTGAATTATCAATAGAAGGTGCAACTGGTGTCCTTTATAACATTACTGGTGGTGTAGACCTTTCTATGCAAGAAGTTGATAAAGCTGCTGAGCTCATTGCAGGTGTTATAGATCCATCAGCTCATGTAATCTTTGGTGTTACAATTGATCCAGAAGTTAAAGACGAAATGGCAATTACAATTGTTGCAACAGGTTTTGACTCAAGCAAGCAGGTATATAGCAGAAAGCCTACCGCTGCAGCTACAACCACACCTAAGAATACTCAAAAGAATGAAGAAGAGGATGAATTAGATTCATTAATTCAACAAGATCAGTCTCTACGAGCAACATCAAACAGTTCAATGGATGAATTAGACGATGTTCCAGCCTTTATGAGAAAAAAGTAAACACTTTGTTTTCTCAACATAGCCTTTCTGATACAATAAACCAATTATGTTAAGCGTTGGTAAACCCAAAAGTCTAAAAATTAACTGGTTTATATTAATCCCTGCGATAATTATATCTGGCATTAGTATTCTTACTCTTTATTTTTCAAACCCAACGCTAAATGGAAGTATTGATAATGTCGTTATTAAACAACTTCTCTTTGTGGTACTTGGCCTTGTTGTATATCTGATCTTATCAAGATTTGATTATTCATATTTTAAATATTCATTATTTGTTTATGTGCTTTATGCTGTAACAATAATCCTTTTGTTGTTAACACTCATCTTTGGCTTTGGTGATGTGGGAACCGGGGCGAGACGATGGCTAACATTTGCAGGTTTTCAATTACAACCATCTGAAATTGCAAAAGTAACCGTTATTATATGTACTGCCTATGTTATGACTTCACTAACCCATTTGAAGAACTGGTTTAGAATTGGAATTTCATTCTTAGGATTACTACCAATTCTTGTTATGGTTTATTTACAACCTCACGGTAGTATGACTTTGATTCTTTTTATTCTTTGGTTACTAACAGTCTTCTTTACGCAAGTAGATCAAATGAAGATATTTGTAAGTCTTGGCATTATTGTCTCAATTTTAGGAGGTTCACTTCTTTTTTCAGCCACATCAAATTATTACTGGCTACTTTTAACATTAGTTGGAGTAATTCTTTTTGTTTTTGGATTTAACTTCAAAGAATCGTGGAAATCGATTGTTGTTCCTGCATTCATCGTTTCACTTGTTTTGTGTTTATTTATAGCAACCATGGGAAACTTTCTATACAACCATGTATTAAGCCAATACCAAAGAGACAGAATTGAAACCTTTCAAAAAAGCATAACAGAGGACAATCCAGACGACGCGAAAGCTTGGCAAGTTGATCAATCTAAAATAACCATTGGCTCTGGTCAAATCTGGGGAAAAGGGTGGGGAAAAGGTACTCAAAGCATTGGAAAGTTCCTACCAGAACACAATACGGACTTCATTTTTGCATCTTTTGCTGAGCAAGAAGGTTTTGTTGGTGTCATGATCCTTCTTGTGATGTATTTCATGATTCTTATTGTTGCATTAAGGTATGTTTATAAACAGAATCTTGATGTTTTTGCTTCAACAATCATTACATTGTTAGTATTTAAGATTGTCATAGAGGCATTTATCAATATATCCACTAATACAGGTATCCTCCCTGCAACAGGTATTCCATTGCCACTTATGAGCGCAGGTGGAACCATTACTATCATGACATTCTTTTCATTAGGGCTGATACAGAGTATAATCAACAATTCAAATTTTGTTGACAATCAAGACAGATTAACTTAAAATCCATTTGTTATGCCAAAAGAAGTAAAAACTACAAAAGCTAAAGCTGTAAAAGAAACAAAGGAAGTTGTTGAAACAAAATCAGCTCCTACATTCGCTGTTATTGAAATAGCAGGTATCCAATTAATCGTAGAACCAGATGGTAAATACGAAGTTACTAAGTTAGACGGTAATAAAGGTGACAAGATCGTTGTTGAAAAGGTCCTTTTACACTGTGATAACGGTAATGTAAAAGTTGGAAAGCCATATGTTAAGGATTGCACAGTTGAATTAGAAATTGATTCACAGAAAAAAGGTAAAAAAGTTGAAGTCTATAAATATAAAGCTAAGGCTAGATATAGAAAATCAATGGGTAGCAGACCTTATATCACTAGAGTTGCTGTCAAAAAGATTAAATAGTTAACATATATAACTATTCCAATGAAATACTTCTTTATTCCGGGAAGATCCCGAGCACTATCCAAGCTTGAACTCATTAAAGTATTAGAAGTTTTTGAGGTCGATAAGTATAATCTTGCAGAATATACTGAATTTTTCACATTAGATACTAAAAGTGACCAATTGGTCATTGAAAAAGTCTTTAACCGATTAGGCGGTTGTATTTCATATGGCCTCCTTTATGAAGATATTGATAATGTTTTAACAGAGGTTACAATTAAAGATAAAAAGAAAATAACCTTTGGTGTTAGCATTTATACAGACTCCCCACGAAACTATACCTCCAGATCAATAAAAGATGTATTAGAAGATATGAAGAAGTATTTTAAAGAATTAAAAATTTCTTCACGTTATTTAATTCCTCAAGGTTTAAGGCTTGATAGCGGACAAATTTTAAGAAGCAAAATGCTTTTTGAAGGATTTGAGTTAGTAATATTGGAAGATAAGAAGTCAAAAGTTGGTAAGCAATATGGAAAAACTCTTGGTGTACAAGATATCGACCTCTATTCAATGATTGAATACGATAAACCATATACTAATAAAGAGATGGGGGTACTTCCTGCAAAACTTGCGAAGATTTTAATTAATCTTGCTCAAGTTAAAGAAGGAACCATCTGGGATCCATTCTGCGGGTCTGGAACCATCCTTCTTATGTCATTACTTAGTGGTTTGGATGCATTAGGCTCAGACATCGATCCTGACGCTGTAAAGGGCTCTAAAGAGAATATCGAATGGTTATCACAAAAGGGTGTAATAGGGGATGTTAGATATGAAGTTACCGAATTAGATGTTTTAAATCCTGATTGGAGAAAGAAAATGCTTCTTAAGAAGACAAGTATTGAAGCAATTGTTTGTGAGCCTTTTATGGGGCCACCTCAGTTTAAACTTTTAAGTGCTGGTAAGGCTAATACATTCTTACATGATGTAGAAACCCTTTACAAAGGCCTTTTTGATATAATTGATGAAACAAAAAAGAAAGCTTCAACAGTTGTTTTAGTTGTACCATCATATAAAACATATAATGGATGGATTACTGTTAGTTTGAATAGTATTGTTGGTAAAAGATGGGAAATAGAGAAAATAGCAGGTGAGGACTTGCAATGGAGCCGATCTAATAGTATCATAAAGCGCAATATTTTCATTCTGAAAAGAAAGAATATCTAAGATTTAAGTAAGTAAAAATGTCACACGTAAAAGGTGCAAGTGCAGTATCAGTAACAGCAAACATTCCTGGTAAAAGACTTGGAGTTAAAAAATATGCAGGTCAAGAAGCCATTAATGGTAACATTATTGTTAAACAAAGAGGTTCAGTATTCCACCCTGGCAAGAATGCTAAGATGGGTAAGGATCACTCAATATACGCAATTGCTGATGGTGTAGTAAAATTCAGAAGAATGACAGGTTTCAAGAGAGATCAGTATTATGTAGATATTTTGCCTAAAGATTAATCAAAATGGCAAGAATTAAGTATGTTCAAATTGAAAGCAAAAACGCTTTAGTTGAGCTTCTTAGAGAAGGGAAAACTTTCACCAAAATATATTTAGCAACTAACGCATTTAAAGATCAAAAAACTAATGAAATAGTCGCTTTGGCTAATAAGTTAGGAGTTCAAGTAGAAAAAGTTTCAAGAAAATCACTTGGTAGAAATAATAAGACTGGAGCAACCGAGAGTGTTGTTGGTTTAATGGAGGCTGATAACATGTGGTCTTTGAAAGAACTTTTAGACAAGATTCATGAAGAGAATAAGATTCCATTTTTCCTAGTACTCGACCATGTTAAATATGATGTAAACATTGGAGCCATTATGCGTACTGCATATGCATCTGGTGTTAATGGTGTAATTACTCCAATTGATACAGATAATCTTTTAAATAGTGAGACTATTAGAATTTCAATGGGTGCTTCGCTTAGAATCCCTATTGTTGAAATGAATCTTTTCTCAGCATTAAAAGAACTTAAAAATGATGGTGTAAAACTTGTTGGAGTAAGTATGGAGGGTACAAACTACTATGATGCAGACTTAAGAGGTCCTGTTGCCTTTATCGTTGGTGCTGAAGACACTGGTATTTCAACACGAGTTCAAGAAAGAGTAGACGAGGCTATCTCAATTCCTATGAGAGAGAATATTGGTTCATTAAATGTAGGTGTTAGTGCAGGAGTAATTATGTATGAGAAATTAAGACAAGAAGTTAAAGCTGCTTAATTATTTTCAATAATTACAAGTTTTTCATGTCGTTCCACTACGGAATTTTTCATTTCAATAAGCTTGAACCCTAATGTTCGTAATTTTCCAATATTATCTTTTACATCACTAGGATCAGTTGACCTATCAGGATAGAAGCCAAGTATTAATCTTCCATTTTTATTTAAATGATCCAATAACCAATCAATTATGTCTTTGGTAATATTGAAGTTTACCCATACACCCCAATATATAAAGTCAAAGTGTCTAGGGAAATTAGTAGGATATTCTCTAATTAAAGCTTCGAAAGAGGCAGGTAAAAAGTTTGCGGCTTCTTTAGTAAATAGTTCATGTGCATTGGAGATATTCTGTCCTTCACTATCAACACCATATGGTTCTAAAGTATATTTTGACCAACTTTGG
>DASZTI010000014.1:0-1682 GCA_035548215.1 Candidatus Dojkabacteria bacterium | reverse complement strand
GCTGCATTTAAAGTTACATTTTTAGTAACTTTCAAATGAGCCAATTTAGGGGGAGCTTACACTTGGGCTTGCTGCTGTTGTAGGATTCGTTCCCCGCCGTGTCTGCCATTGGGTTTGTGCAAAGACTGGCGACACGGCGTCTGCTGTTATTCACTTCATCAGATCAACATCTTCTAAACATTGATACCCTATTACCTTATCTAAACCTTGCTCACCGGTTTGATACTATTTTTGTTGATCGACAACGTGTCCACCCTACCAACAAAGCTTCGCTGTGAGACACGTCGATGAAGTGTAAAAAGACACGGCAGGGAAGAGGAATAGCTGGGGGAAGGAGAGCTTTTTAAATGGAAGACCATTCACCTTCCGGGGTTGTAAAATAAATAATTTCGCCATTTACTCCTTTGAGATTAAATTTTATCTGTTCGCCGGATTGAAAAGTGATGTCTAATTTTACATCGTCAACGAGGTTGATGTCACTAATCTTTTTTGCAATCAAAGAGCATAAAGCATTTCTGTATTCTTTATCATCAATATCAAAGCTATGTTTTAAAAGATTGACTTTCGGCCATTCATAACATGTAATTCTTTTCCCATTAAAATCAAGCTGCAAATAATCTTGAACAAAGATTACACTGCTCAATTGCTCATCTATTAAAACTATAAATGGATTTTTCATCATTTTAATATTCATTGGAAAGGTATGTGGCCACGAGCATCTTTTTTTGATATTGTGTTGCCAGTCTTCGGGTCTACAGTTTGTCCTTCTTTATTCATATAATTAACTCTTTTCCCTTGATTTTTATCCGCTTTCTCATAAAAGGCATAACAGCCTATGGTCTTTGGACGGAAAAAAATGGGCTATTACAATTGCTATTATAGATGCAATACTTGGATTAGCAGTTTGTGTATTTGCAATGATCTATCCTTTTATTGCTTCTAAACCTAATCAAGCTTTCAGCTTCAGATTAGAACTTGTATTCCTTATCCCTTACCTGTTATGGCTTTTTAAGATCAAAGACAAATGGAGCTCTTTATTGAGTTAAAACATTAAATCCTTACTTCAAAATAGCTTTCACAACTAAGCACAAAATAACGAGCACAAGAAAACCTATTGATAATTTCTGAAGTTTGTTGCAAACAACTTTCTTCTTCTTATACTCATTTAAAACATCCTTATCGTAAGGCAGTAAGTATTGCCAAGTAGAAACTGGCGAAACAACTATCCTATATCCATGAACATTATCAAGATGAACGTGTATAACAACTTTTAAAAAAAGCAGTATAAAAAATAGGTACGTAATTATGTTGAACACAAAGTTCATAAGCTATCACTTAGTTGGCTTAGTTGTTTCTGATACTAAAGGAATAAAAACTTCAAACTTAAAATTAAGACCAATACCAACTTTAAACCCAAAAGACAATCCGGCACTTGTTGTATTTTCTCCTGTCCTGCTGTTTGTTTCATTTCTTACCTCCATAACTACTCCGGCACCACCAGAAAAACTTGTTGAAGTAGTCGTTTCCGTGTATCGACCCCATAATTCTTGGACAGAATTGGGTTAAAATTTGAGACAATTTCGGTTATTTTTTTAGTTTTATAGGGTCCGGATATATTTTTGTAGGCTTGTAGATACTGCTCCGGAGATTTTCTCCCCAGTGCTCCGTGTTTTCGTTTTGTG
>DASZTI010000013.1:0-2478 GCA_035548215.1 Candidatus Dojkabacteria bacterium | reverse complement strand
TGGATCCCTCTCCTATTACATTAACCACTATGCCATTTGCGGAATCGATTTTCTTAGAGAGAGCAACACCAAGTGAGATACCAGCATTTGCAGCAACAATACCATTTGCTCCCCATATACCCTTTTCTTTTGAATAAAAATGCATCGGCCCTGCATGACCAGCATCAAGTCCAGTATTTTTACCTATACACTCATCAAAGAATTTCTTTGGATTAACGCCAACCCCAAGAGCAATGTGATGTCCTCTGTGAGTCGTAAAAACTACATCACTTTCTTTTAGAACAGTTCCAAGCGCCACACCTGTTGCTTCTTGGCCAATTGCTAAATGATACGATCCTCTTATTTTATTTGATCTAAATAGCATTTCCAATGTTTCTTCAAATTTTCTAATATATTTAAGTTTTGAATAATTGTTTAAGTATTCATTAGCAGGGGCTTGTGTGACTTTGTCTTCGGGAGCGTTATATGTTCTAAATACTTCTAGGATTTCGTCTTGGTAGGCAATTGAATAATTGTGTTCTCGTGCAAATTTTTCTGATTCAAACTTATTATATGTATGACCATCAGCTTCATCTCTTATTGTTACCATACATACAACACCTGAAAGTCCACAATATTTTGAGAAAAACACGCCTAATTCTGTATGGCCAATTCTTTCATCAAGAAGCCCTCTTCTAGCAATATATGTTCGGACATGTCCAGGGATAATGAAGTTTTTATTAAACATTTCATACTCCTTGTGAAGTGCAATATATGCGAACTCTCTAATCGCTTGTACTTTTTCGTTGTCACTAGAACCTGTCTTTGCACTTTTTAAATCAAATGTTGGGCCAGCATGTGACTGTTTTACAGCACTTTCTACTTGAGCATTCTCTTCTGCTGCAAGGGTTAATGCATCACTTAAAAATGAGATACCTATTTTATCTCCGAAATTTTGATCAAGCATTACAGCGACATCTCCTGTTGCATATCTTCTAAGAACTTTATACATATCTTCGTTTATGTATTCACATGGAAGTACTAATGCTGTTTCATCCTCTTCATTATGATAAATGAGTACTGGCTTACCTTTTTGAAAATCGTTTTTGGCTTGTTCTAACATGGGCAGATATAATTAGATTGATAATATAAGTTAGCATTGAACGATATTTTAATCAATATTGAAACAACTATTACATCCACTGAAGTAAAAGTGATATGGCACTCCTAGCCTCATTATTAAATATTCCCCCTTTTTGTGATAATTCTTGGATTTGTCGTAATGTTAACCAGATACAATCATTTTTAATTCTGGATATTGTCCCGATATCTACCAAACTGTACAATGTTTTGTCTTTAAAAAATCTTCCCCCTTCATCTGATTGCCATGCTTTATAAGTAATTTTACCTTTTAATTCTTTTTCCTCGTTTGATTTAGATCCGGGTTCATTAATAAAGGAAGGGCCAAGTTCAACAAGATTGTAAAGGCCAGGTTCAGGCTGTATTTTAAAAAGAAAGTATAAAATATTATCTTTCCTAGCATAATATAAACTTGCTCTACCAGAGCTAAAGCTATCAATAATTGGCTGATCCCAAGTACTCACCTCTCTACCATTTACTGAAACTGAGATCTGTATTGCGCGAAAAGTAGCATCATCAACTAGTCTAATTTCATCCTTCTTTATACTTAACGCTTTGCACTTATCGAGATCAATCAACTTCGGTTTAGACAATTTATTAGCTTCTGCTTTTAATAATTTTAGAACATGATTAGTAGGAATAAGAACATCTTGAGTTTCAAATGAATATAGTAAATTTTTTGTGAATTCGTTAGCAACTTTAGAAAACGGCGCTCTTCCGACAAGTTCTTTCCAATTAGAGGACACAATTACCGATCTGGCATCAGTATTTACAAGAAAATCTTTTCCTAATAGTGGAAGAAAATCATCTACATTAAGCCATTTATAATGATTAGATGTTATTTTCGTTTTATTTTGAGCCTCAAAAATCACATTACGATTCCTTTTCTGGAAAAAACGGGTCCCTTGTTCACTTTGCAAAGAATCACTTATTTTCTTAGAATCATTTTTCATAAATAAACTAGCAAATGGAGGTAATTTTCCACCATGCTGTCTTGCGATATTAGATGCAGTTGCTTGGCAGGTGGGTGATAATTGAGCCTTGCCTATATTACCAGGTTCAACTTTTGCTTGTACAAATATTTGATTGTTTCTACTACCTTTAAAAATAAGAAAACCTAGAGTACCAATCTCTCTTTGATCTATTAAAAGATAATCTTTTTTGTCCCAATTTACATCTATAATACTAAAGAATCGACCCGATTTATGATGTAGTTTTCCATTTGAGAAAACCCATTCATTTGAGTCGATAAAATTTATCCTTTTAACAGATAATTTTGATTCATTAGCAATCTTTTTTAACCAGTTTTTAATCAATATCGAGGATTTCAAAATTTTTCAAGCTCAAATCTTAACAAAC
>DASZTI010000012.1:0-6040 GCA_035548215.1 Candidatus Dojkabacteria bacterium | reverse complement strand
TATAGAAATATTTAAAAAAGTTTGTTTAATACTAATTCTCTTGTTATTAATTGTTTTACTTCTTCCTTTTACTCCATATATTACAAAAAGATTAAATTGGCATTCAAATTCTGTCCCGAAATCTCAAGCCAGTGGAAATAGTGGTGAGGAGTCGAATATGGTCTTACATATCCCATCAATTGGATTGATGACAGATGTTGAGACGGTCAAAGGAAACTCGCTGTTTACCCCATGGAAAATTGCATATTCATCATATCCTGATGGCAAGGGAAATATGGTTTTGGCTGGGCATAGTTATACATATGCAAATCCTTTTGATCCAAGTTTTTTCTTTTTAGACCAATTATCTATCCAAGATGGTATTGAAGTATTATGGAAAAAGAGAAAATATCGTTATGAAGTTTATGACATTTTCATTGTCAAACCAAGCGAAGTTGATGTTCAAAAGAATAGATTTGAGAACGAAATTACACTTTATACATGTTACCCAAAATTTGTAGGGGATAAACGATTAATAATTAAAGCAAAACTAGTGAGTATTGAGTGACTCTTTGGTATACTATGTTACATCAATCTTGATCTTAATTTATATTACAATTACAATTATGAAGATTAAATATCTAGGATTTACAACTATCCAAATCAACGCTGCTAATATCTCATTGATAACGGAACCTAATGTGGCCATGGAAAATGGTGTGAAGATTAATAGTGTTGAGGCAGATATTGTATTAAATATGGATGATAATCTTCCTATAGAAGGTGTTAAGGCAAGTGCTAATTCAAAAGTTTTGTATATTTCAAACCCAGGTGAATATGAAAGTAAGGAAGTAATGATCCAAAGACCTATGAGTTCTCGAATATATATTGTTGATGAGGATTCAGTTAGACTTGTTTATATTGGAAGTGGTACTCAAAAGATTGATAAAAAATTACTTGAGGATCTTGGAGATGTTGATATTTTAGTTTTGCCAGTAGGTGTCGGAGAGCTATTCCCTTCATATGAAGATCTTGAAGCTATCATTTCCAAAGTTGAACCTTCAAAGCTTGTTCCAGTTGCTTATTCTGATGGAAAAGTTGGAGCTGGTTTTTCATCTGTTGACGATTTTATAAAGCATTTTGGTTATGCGAATACTAGAGAAGAAACAACATTAAAAGTTGAGTCTAGTGTTGATGATGTTGAGAAAGCAATGGAAGTTATAATATTAAAGAAGTAATTTTTAGGCAAAATTTATGAATAAATTACCACCACAAAATATTGAAGCAGAACAATCAGTATTAGGTGCAATGCTACTTGATAAGGAAGCAGTAATTGATGTTGGAGGTTGGTTACTTCCTCAACATTTTTACGATGAACGACACGCCATTATTTATGAAAATATTGTTGAACTTTTTGAAGAAGGTCAACCAATTGATATCCTTACATTAGCAAATAAGCTTAAGGGTAAAAAAGAATTAGAGAAGGTTGGTGGGAGGGCTTATTTAACTGATTTAGTAGCAGGCGTCCCAACTTCAGCTCATGCTGAGGAGTATGGTGAAATTGTTAAAGACAATGCTATTAGAAGAGGTCTCATTAATTCTGCTGCCAAGATAACAGAACTTAGTTTTGACGAAGGTGTTGCATTAAAAGAAGTTGTTGATGGTTCTGAAAAATTGCTTTTTGATGTCGCTCAATCAGGAATTAAAACAAACTTTATTCATATTAAAGATCTCTTAAAAGAGGCATATGAAAGAGCTGAGAAGGCTGAAAAAGATAATGGTGCTAGTATTGGTATACAAACTGGTTATCGTGATCTTGATAATCTTATTGGAGGTTTCCAAAAATCAGATCTTGATATTATTGCTGCACGACCTTCTGTAGGTAAGAGTTCCCTTATCTTAGATATTGTCAGGCATGCTGCTCTGACTCAGAAGAAGAAAGTTGTCATATTCTCTTTAGAAATGTCTAACTCTCAGATTATCGATAGGCTGGCTGGAATGCAATCTGGAGTTTCATTCTGGGATACTAAAACTGGAAAAATGAATGATGAACAGTTCGATGCATTAACACAGGCTTGGGGAGAACTTTCTGAGGCTGAAATTTATATTGATGATACTCCAGGACAACATATTAATACTCTTAGGACAAAAGCAAGACGAATTGCTTTAGAGAAGGGTGTAGATATTGTTGTAGTTGACTACTTACAGTTAATTCATGGAAGTAGTAAAGAAGGTCGAACGCAAGAAGTTTCCGAGATTTCTCAAGGACTAAAAAATATGGCAAGAGAACTTAATGTCCCTGTTGTTGCCTTGTCACAGCTTTCTCGTGCGGTTGAAAGTCGTACAAGTAGGCGACCACAGCTTTCTGACTTAAGAGATTCAGGTTCTATTGAACAAGACGCTGACATTGTAATGTTCATTGATAGGGAAGAAACATATAACCCAGATACTGAGAAAAAAGGTATTGCAGATATCATAGTCGCTAAGCATAGAAACGGTCCTACTGGGGATATCCAGTTAGCATGGAGAAAAGAGATAGCAAGTTTCAGAAACCTATATAAAGGTGATGAGGGTAAGAAGGACGCAAAGTAGGGATTTTGTTGTATAATACCGTAGTGTTTGGTCGAGTGGTGGAATTGGCAGACACGCGGGACTCAAAATCCCGTACTAGCAATAGTGTGAGGGTTCAACTCCCTCCTCGACCATATTTTTAATTGTTAACCAAAATATTATGAATTTTGAAACATTAATAGTGGGATTCTTTGATAATATAGGAAATTTCCCTTTCGATTTAGCTGCTAAGATTGTTTTACTATTCTTCGTATTATTCTGGGTAATGGTTTCAGGATGGGTCTTCTTGGATGCTAGAGAAAGGTCACAGAGTAAAGGATTTCAAATCTTAAGCTTTATTTTCGTATTAGTTTTCAACATTCCAGGGCTTTTGATCTATATGATTATTAGACCTAAAGCAACTATTCAAGAACAATACTGGGCTGATTTAGAAAAAAGATATTTACTTTATGAAACAGCAGATCTTTTTGACTGTCCAAAATGTGGTTATCCATTACAACCAGGATTTGTTAATTGTCCTAACTGTGCTGAAGTAGTGAAAATCAAATGTGAATGTGGTGTAAATATTGATAAGTATTGGAAGCATTGTCCATTTTGTGGAAGAGCAAATAATAAAGCTATTACATATAAGGAAATGAATATGCCTAGTAAGAAAGTTAATGAAAAGGAAAACAAAGTTGCTACTCAGAAAGGTTTAAACTCTGTATTTAAACAAACTCAGCTAAAACTAGCTGCATTAAAATTGAAGTTAGGTCAGAAAAAGCAGAAAGTTGTTGTTGAAAAGAAAACTAAAAAAGCAAAGAGTAAAAAATAAATGGTAAATTTTATCTTTTTAAAATTACAATTTATAACACAATACATTAGTTTCCCATTACTACTTATTCTAATTTTCATCTGGGGTCTTTATATCTTTTGGCGAGACAGTAAAATGACAAAAAAGAATAAGAATTCTGTATTCGATATGTTCTTTATTACTTCAACCCTTATGATTTTATGGGGAAGAGTAATGTATATTGTTTTAAATTTGAATGATTATGTCGGCCTTCCATGGTCAATCTCACCTTATGAAAGATATACTGATGGCGTTTTTTTCTTTAGACTCCTACCTTGGAGATATTTTGCCTTGTGGGATGGTGGGGTACTCTATATTCCGATGTTTGTTGTGTTTGTTGTTATTGCAACCCTTTATGCTTTAGCAGTTAAAAGATGGAGAATTAGAGAAATTCTAGGAACTATAATAATACCTTCTACCTTTTTACTTTCAACAACTTTCTTGGCAACAGGTCTATATTCGAATGATATTACGATATTCACTCAGGGATTATATATGGTTCTATTTGTCTTCTTTTATCAAGCACTACAATTTATTCTCTCGATTATTTGGAGGAACAAAATGGATCTGTTTTTTAAAACATATTTCTTTATTTCCATTTTCGCAAATGCTTTTATAACTATATATCTTTCAATTAACCTTCTAAACAGCCCGATTACATCAATTGATAGATGGCACATGTACATTTTTATTATATGGAGCATAATCATTACGATACTTTTTGTGATTGATATGAACAAAAGTACGCATGTTAAAGAAATTCATATTAAGAGCAAAAAGATTACACCTAATGTTCCAATTAGGATTCATAATACCGAGAAATAATGGTCAATTATCAGATAATTAATACAGAAGATGGTGTCGGACTAAGACTTGATATGTTCCTTTTTAGGGAATTGGTTAATAAATATCCTGAGTACAAGATTACACGCAGTTTCGTTTCAAACAATGCTTCTAAGTTTGTATTAGTTAATGATGAAGTAAAGAAGAAAGGCTACATAGTTAAAAGTAATGATAAGGTTGAAATTGATAAAGAAGGTCTAGAAAAATTCTTAAAACAGGATCGAAATACAGAAATTCTCCCTCAAAAAGGAAACTTGGATATTATATATGAAGATGATCATATATTAGTTATTAACAAAGCTTCAGGTGTTGTAGTGCATTTAGGAGATGGGAATAAAGAGAATACATTAGTAAATCATTTAAGATACTACTTTGAATCTAAAGGTATTGATTGTAACCAATTAGAGAGGTGTGGGCTTGTTCATCGACTAGATAAAGGGGTTTCAGGCCTTATGATAATTGCAAAAGATAGGGAGACTCAATTCTTACTCAAAAAGCAATTTGAAGAACATAAAGTCGTGAAAATATATAAGGCAAAGGTAGTGGGGGAGGTTGAAAAGATTGATAGATCAAGGATTGGTGATTTTGTTATATCAAACAAAACAGCAAAAGAAGAATTAGATGCTTTTGTAAAAAATGATTTTAAAGTTGATAGTAGTTGGAGCAGGGTAGAGGGGTATATAAAAAGAGATCGAATTAACCGAAAAAGAATGAGGTTTAATAGCGAAAAAGAGGATCTAACAAGTAAATACGCCTTATCTTATTTTAAGTTTCTTAAAAATAACGAAGTTTTAATTAAAATTGAGACTGGTAGGATGCATCAAATAAGAGCAACTTTAAAATTCTTAGGCTTAGTTATTGAAGGTGATACTCTTTATTCATCTGGAAATAAAAATAGTAATTTAATTGCCCTAAGTTCAGTCCTACTTGGAGCAAATATTAATGCAAATAAGTTCATGCACTGGGAACTCATATAATAATACTATGTGTTTCAATATTCACTAATGATATGAGAGCGTCCAAATACCTTAGAGCATAGGTGAGTAGTATTATATGTCGTTGTAACAATATAGCTGGTGTGTGTAAATATATTGCCCAAATACCCTTCACCGATATAAATTTTGAACATACACATCAACTGTATTCAAAGAGATCGAGGTGCATAGAAATTATCATCGATTTCACAATGCGTATCTATAACTATTTCATAACATATTGTTCTATTCTTCGCATCATCCTTAAAATAAGTAAAAATGCCTGTATTAGGTTATTATTATGTTATAGGGTTTATAGCTTTATTAATTTTTATTTCATATTATTATTTATATGTTTAAAAAATTCCGAAGAAGAAATATAAAAAAATCAAGATCGAACAAAAGAATGCTTCGGTCTGAAAAGAAGGGATTTGAATTTAAATGGGATAGTATACTTCATGTAATTAAATCTCTCACAATATTTATAGTTATCGCCTGTGGATTTTGTTTTGCATTGTACTATCTGTACAACATTTACAGTATTTCAAGCGTTAAATCACATTGTAGCGGGTGTGAAATTAACTTTGGTGTCTCTGATGAGGTTGAAAATACGCTTTTTGTGTTTGAATCACCGGAAGATTCCTCTTTGATAGGTGCGTGGTTAGTAGTAAATAACAAACAAACAGGTAAAATGTTAGTTTCTTTCATACCTGGCGGGGTATATATAAATGACTATTCTAAGACATTAAATACATATATAGAAACTTCAAACATTAAATATGTTGGAAATTTAATAAATTCAAATAAGCCAACTCAATATGAGCTTTGGGAATTAACAAAT
>DASZTI010000011.1:0-2765 GCA_035548215.1 Candidatus Dojkabacteria bacterium | reverse complement strand
GTTCATCATATTGTTCGTTTAGCAGACGGTGGTGACGACACTGTTGACAATGCAATAGCACTTTGCCCCAACTGCCATAGGAAAGCTCACTACGGACAGAAAAACGAACACACAACATTGGGCTTGGCACAAGCAGGGGGCGACGAAACGCAGCATCAGCAACAGGAACAGCGGTCAGCAGTAGTTCCAGCGTGACGAACAACGCCAAGCAATAGTTCTTATCTTCATCAATAAAATAAAACCGGGCTTCGGTTCACGGCTGGACGTCATAAAATACCCTGCCTGCGCCAAGCCCTCGCCGTTGGTGGCAATTTTGACACAGACCTTTATATGGATAAGTTAGCAGTTGAAGAATTCAAAAGAGACTTTATCATTAAAACTTTTGTTCAAGAAACACAGTTTGAGCAATGGCTGAAATTATTTTTCTTTCTCAACAATGAGCTTAGTGAGAAATATGACTTTATTTATCAAGATGCTTTTTATACAAAATTTTATGAGTTATTTACAGAAGGATTTGTTTATGCAAACAAAGTTTTGGACGCCTTGCAAGACGGAGATAATGAAGATAAACGTAACTGGTACATTAAACTTATAGACGGACTAAAGAATATTAAGTCCGAGCTTACTGACATTGAATTTGAATACATAGAATACAAAAGACACAATGCTTGTCACATTTTTCAAAACAGCTATGAGCATATTCAAGAAAACTTGCGTATCAAAAAAGAAAGGAATGGTAAAAAGTTACAAGACATAAAAAAGGGCTTACAGGAGTTAATTCTAAAGCACGGAAGTGATAAAAACATTGATTATCACATAAACAAAAAGCTTCAAGAAAAGTTGAAGCTATTGTATAAGCAATTGACAGAAAAAAAGACACCATTAACATAATTTAAACTCCACAACTGTCTATCTAATCAAACAAACAAGATTAAAATTGCATTATGAAAAGAATCTTATTTATTGCTTTCATGTGTCCAATTTTATGCATTGCGCAAACAGGGAATATAGCTGGTAATGTTTTTTGGAAGTATAATGAATTTGTTGGTAATAGAGGTGATGCTGGAGCAGAGGTTTATTTGTGGTCTCAAGACACATCTAAACAACCAGTGAAAACTACGTGTGATATAACTGGGAACTTTTCCCTATCGAATTTAGACACTGGCACTTATCTTCTTGGAGTTGTTTCCAAAAACACAAATAGCAGAGATAACTTTAATGACTTGGATGCAGCTCCATTAAAAGAATATTTCGGGTTTGACTTAAAAAATTTAAATCCTATGTTATACGATTCTGTAGATTTCTTTCAAAAGGAATACTTAAAAACGTTATATAAAGTAGATTTTTCGACAGGAAAGGAAAAAAGACAAGCAGAAAAAAACCTTGTTCCAGCCTTAAAAAAGCGTCAAGATTACGAAGGAAAATTGCTTAGTGAAGCTCATTTATCAAGAGGGTTGTTCGGCTTATTTTTTTCCTTAAATAAAATTAATCTACAAGAGATAACAATTAAAGCAAATCAAACAACAAATGTTGTCATTGACTTTGGTATAACTGATTTTTAATGTGTAAACGAAAAATAACTAATAAAAGAAAACTGCCACCAACAAAAATATTTGCAATAGCAGGGGGCGACAAGCCCCAACATCAACAGCAGTAATTCTATTCAGCTTCAGTTCTCATCGTGACGTAACGCTATTAAACATTTGTACTTAACTTCGGCAACAAAAAATAAATGAGCTTCGGTACCAGCGTGACGAGCATTGAATGCCCTGCCATCGCAAATACCTACCGTTAGCTGCAACCCATTGACAACATTCTAACAGTTTAAGTTTTATTTTTGTGTGACAATTACAACATGACAACAACGACGAAAAATAATAAGAGTTTTATTGCAGGACTTGTAACAGCAACGGCAGCATCACTTTGCTGTATTACTCCTGTTTTAGCATTTTTAGGCGGAGCAAGCGGACTTGCTTCTTCAGTTTCATGGATTGAACCATTTAGACCATATTTAATCGGACTGACTGTTTTAGTTTTTGCATTTGCATGGTATCAAAAGCTAAAACCGCATAAACAAGTTGACTGTAATTGTGAGACAGACAACAAAAAACCATTCACGCAATCAAAGACATTTTTAGGAATTGTTACAGTAGTTGCGGGACTACTGGTTGCTTTTCCTTATTACGCAAAAGCCTTTTATCCAAAACCTGCGCAAGTACAAGCAATTGTTGATAGCAAAAGCGACATCAAGCAAGCAACATTTAAAATAAAAGGGATGAGTTGTGAAGGTTGCATAGAAGAAGTAAATAGTAAGATTGCAAAGGTTAATGGTGTTGTTAACTATCAAACCTCTTTTGAAAAAGCGAATAGCATTGTAACGTTTGACAATAATAAAACTTCTGTTGACAGTATTTCATCTGCTATCAGCAGCACAGGTTATAAAATAGTTTCTCAAACAGTAATCAATAAATAATGGACAAAACAATCACACTTCAATCTATTATTACTTGCCCTATTTGCGGACACAAACAAGAAGAAACAATGCCTACAGACGCTTGCCAATATTTTTATGAGTGCAAAAAGTGCAAGACAAGACTGAAACCAAAAGAAGGTGACTGTTGCGTTTTTTGTAGTTATGGTTCTGTAAAATGTCCGCCTATACAAATGGGAACTTCCTGCTGTTCATAAAGAAGGGTATGCAGCTAACATGAACTGTGTAAAAAACCAAATAAAAAGTTGACTTTTTTAAGGTTTAGCTGAACAGT
>DASZTI010000010.1:0-1868 GCA_035548215.1 Candidatus Dojkabacteria bacterium | reverse complement strand
TAAATGACTAGCATATTTAGTTAAGTATGAAAATTTCTTAATTAGCTTTACATCAGTTAATTTTTTAAACGCAAGAACTCCATAAGTCACGAGCAGATAAAAAGAGGGGAGAAGAAAGAAAAGAACTCTTTCTCCAAAAGGATATTTTTTAAAGATAGATGCGATTAAAACAAGTAGAAGAGGGGACAGAAAAAACAAAGCTTCTTTATATTTCTTATCAAGAATAATAAATAACAAACCAATTCCAACAAGTACAACACCTAACAAAATGAAATAATGTCTAAAACCTAAAAGATTTTCACTAATATCCAATGTTATAAATTTAATCCAGTGAAGTAATTTAATAGGATTAAGCGGCATATAATAAGCATTCCAATAATCAATTAACCCAGTTGCTTGTGTACTTTGTTTGATAAAAAGAATGTAAAGAAAAACAAATGATATACCACCTAAAAAAGCTGCAGTTACAATCTTTACATTATCCTTGTTAACTTTAAACTTTTTAAAAATCAAATATAAACCCGTCCAAGTCACCATTGAGAAAATTAAAGGATATGAAAGCCAAGGTCCTAATATTGATAAAAGCAAAAGAAAGACAAAGTTCTTATTCGAGACTACATTTTCTTTAATAATATTAGTAAAGGTTAACATATACAAAGCAGTAATCAGAAGGTCAACGCTATACTGCTTATATTCAATACTAAATTGGACTGTTAATGGTGCAAAAGCGAACAAAGCAAGGAATATAGTGGCAAAGTTTTTGCCAAACCATTTATTCATAAGTTTATATCCCACGATCATATTCAATATTGAAGCTAAAAATGGAGTAAGTCTTAAAACATATTCATAGTATCCAAAAATACTTGATATTATCTGTTGTAACCAAAGCTGACCAATTGGCCAAGTTATACCAAAATACCAATCAATATCTTTGTATAAATAGGCTCCAGTTCTTGCTTCATCCAAGAAAAATGATGGATTAACGATGTAGTAATACAAACGAAAAGCTGTTGCTAATGTGAGAATTACATAAAAGGCATTTTTATAAATCCAATTCATTAATGTTAAAAACTTTTTCTTCAACATTTCTATTTAAAGTTATAATAAATAATTTCTCTTAATGCTTTAAAACCGTCTTTAAATGCTGACATTTTCTTACCTTCTTTTAATGTCCTAGGAATATACTTAATTGGAACCTGAGCAAATTTAATTCCTTTAATTTTTGAAAACTTTGCGGTTATTTCAGGTTCAAAACCAAAGTTGGATCTAGAAGTAATTGTTTGAGCAATTTTTCTATAAATATCACCTTTAGCCATTTTATAACAAACCTCCATATCTCTTACCCACATACCAGACCTTAAACCTGTAATTAAAGAGGATATACCACTTAAAAATGTATTACCAAACCAATTTTGCCAATAAACAACCTTATTGTTATAACCAAATCTATTTCCATATATAACATCTAGATTTTCATTTGAAATCTTTTTGTACATCAAAACCAGGTCTTCTGGTTCATATTCTAAGTCAGCATCTTGAATAACAACATACTTACCTTTAGTTGCCAAAATACCATTACGAACAGATTGAGACTTTCCGATATTAGTAGGGTTTGACAATACTTTTATATTCTTAAAATCTTTTGCAAGTCTTGTAGCAATTTCTAATGTTCTATCAGTTGAACCATCATTTATAATAATGATTTCATACTTAATATCTTTTAAAGACTTTTGAACGCTCTTAATTATCTGTTCAAGAGTATTTTCTTCATTACGAGCAGGCATTACTAATGATAGATCCATCCTAAATTACATCATGTTATATACTTATTGATAATATCAGAAAGATCCTATTTGAGCTATATAAAG
>DASZTI010000009.1:0-2166 GCA_035548215.1 Candidatus Dojkabacteria bacterium | reverse complement strand
AGTCATTTAGTTTTTGTTGTTACGATGGTAGTGCTTGTTTATGTTTGTGTTGTTTATATGCATACAATAGTTATAAGAGAGCCTCTAAGACCTGTTATGGAACAGATGAAGCAAAGGTATGTTGATGTTTTACCTATTCATGTTACGGCTACAGCTAAGGATGCTTGGATGTACTATAATCATAGATTTAACATTGGGCCTTCAAATGTTACCTATTCTTCTTGGAATTATAAGGGGATGGTTAAAGATATTGATATGATACAAGTTCCTACATGGTTAGTGTTTTCACATATTACTGATTCAGTTTTGAAATCTTACTTAGATGAGGTTCATAGTAAAGGTAGAATTGTTGAAGATATAGTTATTCCTAGTTATCCTACTACAAGAGCAATTCTTTTTATGCCAAATGCAGATTAATCAAGTTCCATTATTGTTGGATTTATGGCTATAGGGTATAATTGGGACTAATTATTTGAGTGGTATCTTTAAATGGGAGAAATGTATCTGTTCGAAAAATATCAAGCAATGCTAGAGTCATTTTTAAATGGTTCTCAAGGTGTTTTAAAAATGAATTTACCAATGACATTAGGTGTATTTGATCGTAATAAATATTTCAAAAAATTCTTAACTGATCAAGGTGCATTTGTAATTCAAGAAAATAGCTGGGGGCCAAAACTTATAATAGATGTTTCTTTCAATGATTTTGGTGTTAAAATCAATGATCATATAGATCAAGTTATGGTTCTTAATGGTGTTGATAATGTAGAGATAGAAAGTAATTCTGAAGGAATTTTTTTGAGAATACACAATGAGAATGAAGTTGGAAGCCTTCTTTTTGAAGGTGAAGTGGATGTTAGATCCCTTATGTAGTTAGTTAAATAAAGGTTGAATTTAACTCTTTACCTTCCTATTCCTCTATATGTAACACCTTCTTTTATCAGCGCTTCTTTATTTAAACAGTTTTGACCATCAATAATCACTTTTATTTTCTTCCATTTTTCAATTGGATATTTAGTAAACGCATCATGTGCTGTTGCTATTACTACTGCATCAACATCTTTGAGGGTCTCTTCTAATGTCGTGTGTGTTGATAATTCTAAATTATAGGGATCAAATACTCTTAGTTTACACTGATAGTCTTTCTCAAGGATTTTTCTGATCACTAATGCTGGACTCTCTCGTAAATCGCTAATATTTCTCTTATATGATAGTCCTAATAACGCAATATTCGAACCTTTAATAGACTTTGAGTGTTCGTTTAGTGCCTTCATGAGTTTTTCGACAGTATATTGTGGCATACTGTTATTAACACTTCGTGCATTTCTCAAGAATTTATGATCAAAACCTGCTTTTTTAGCTCGTTCAATTAAGTAATAAGGGTCGACTGGAATACAATGCCCACCTACTCCACAGCTTGGATAATGAGCCATAAAAGCAAAAGGCTTGTTACTTGCTCCTTTAATTACATTGACTAAATCAATTCCTAAAACATCAAATGACTTAGCAAGTTCATTAACATAAGCAATGTTAATATCTCTAAAAGTATTTTCAATAATCTTAGTAGCCTCAGCTTCTTTTATTGTGGCCATTTCATTAACCTCGCTATCAAGAATACTTCGGTAAAAGTCAGCTAAGAACTTTGTACCTTTTGTTGAGAGTGCTCCAATATTTCTTGGAATATTTAGAACATTCCATTTAGGATCTCCAGGATTTATTCTTTCTGGGCAATGAGCTAATTCAAAGTCTACACCACACTTTAACCTAGTTTCTGCTTCAAGGACAGGTAAAACAACTTCTTCACATGTTCCAGGATTAACCGTTGATTCTAAAACTACATATGCACCTTTTGTAATATATGGAGCGATAATTTTACTAGCTGATATTACAGGAGTGTAATCTGGGTTAAAGAATTCATCAACAGGAGTTGGTACGCAGATTATAAAGATATCAGTGTTTCTAAGTACCTCTGGATTATAATCAACTGTATATTCAATTTTTTTAACAAGTTTTTTAGCTGTTTAATCTTCAATTGTAGATTCATGGTTTTTAGCTTTTTCAATTTTTTCTCTTGAAAGGTCAAATCCTGTGGCTTCATATTTTTTGCTTTTTGCTATTGCACAAAGTAATGGAAATCCAACATATCCAAGTCCGATTACTGATACTTTA
>DASZTI010000008.1:0-2369 GCA_035548215.1 Candidatus Dojkabacteria bacterium | reverse complement strand
GTCTCCTTCTTTTGTTGTTACTTCATAAATAGCTTTCTTCGTTTGCTCAATTTCACTGTCAAAATCAGCATTAAACTGAGCTAATAGCTCTGGATCATTAGTAATATTAGGAAATAATTTGAGAAGGTTTTCTCTGTTTTGTGAATAATTTATCTGATTATTTTCAAACATAATTTGAGCCCGTTGAATAGTTGGGCAGCTTCATTGATGATTATATTACTATTTTGCTTTAACTACAAGGCTTTTCACTATGATTAAGGTAGTCAGTATCCAACTCATAGTTTACATTATAATGTTGATTTCATATAATTATACTATTAATTTTCTATAAGCAATTTTATGACAAATGAGGTATTAGATGTTAATAAGTTAAAGGAAATAACTGGGCTTAATGAAGATGGTTTAGTTTTATTTGCAAAATATGCAGTTTTGCCTTATGTTTCTGATGATATTTTCTTTTTCAATTATGAAACTTTTTCTAGTTTAACTGGTGAAGATGCTGATGATATTCTTGATCGTCTTGATAGCGCATCATTGTGTGAGACAAAAGATGTCGTGTTTGGAAATGGTGCTGATAACTTTAGATTAATTGACTATGGTGTAAGACAAATCTTAGTTGATTTAATACCCAGAGATGAGCTTGTAAAATATGTTAATGAACTTTATATGTTTTGTAGTAATGCCTTACATGACGAAACCAATTCTCAGTATCCATTAGATGTTGTTAAAAGAATACTAACCCTTGGTTATTTAAATATTTTAAAGGCGAATTTAACACCAGAAGATCAACGATTTAATAGTCATGTTATATCATATGCTGATAGCAAGCTCATAAATAAAGATGCTAGATCTAAAGCGGATTTAGAGATTATTGCTGCTCCAGTATTAGAATTTTTTTCAGATATTTTGACAACAAGTCCTAGATAAAATAGTAGGGATATGAGTTCTCTTTGATTAACGACCTTTTCCATATATAATCATTACATGATAAAAGGTAATGGCTTAACAAAAGAATACAACAACACTGTTTTGTTTAAAGATATTTCTTTCCATATTGTTCATGGAGAAAAAATCGCGTTAATTGGTCGAAATGGTATTGGTAAAAGTACTCTCTTTAGACTTATTAATGGATTGGAGCAACCAACAAATGGAACAATTGAACTTGTTCATGAAAAACTTGCTTATTTAACACAAGAATTCGACTTTCCAGAAAACACTATGATTGGAGAATTTCTAGAAGATATTTCTAGAGATAATCATGATTATTGGAGGACTGAAAAAATTGCAGGACAACTTGGACTAACAATTGATCCGTATAGAGAGATATCAACTCTCTCTGGTGGAGAAAAAATGAGACTAAAACTCACACAACTTCTCTATGATGAACCAACAACCTTAATACTTGATGAACCTACGAACCACTTAGACATTATTGGTATTCAGTGGCTAAAGAAATTCCTACACTCTTTTAAAGGTACAGTATTACTCATTTCTCACGATAGAGATTTGATCAATGATGTGGTTAACAAGATATATGAAATTGATCAAGGAATCCTTCTTCAATTCTCAGGTAATTATGATGATTATGTTAATCAAAAACAGCAATGGATTGAGAATAAAGAATTGGAATACAATCGCTTTGTTGAGAGAAAAAAGAAACTTGAAATCTTATTGCATAAAGCACAGGTAGGTATAATTAGAAGTAGATCAGGTAATGCAACCGAAGCTGCCAAGAAAAGATATGATAGAGAAATTACTCAACGAGAAGTTAAGCAATATGAGAAGAAAGCATATTCTGATATTAATATCAGTGGCTCAGTCCACTCAGCAAAATTAGTATTAAAGGTTGAAGGTTTAAACAAGGCATATGGAGATAAGAAGATCTTGGACGATATCTCATTTGAGATTCGTGGAAATGAAAAAATATGGCTATTTGGTGAAAACGGTATGGGTAAATCAACTCTTGTTAAATGTATCTTAGGTTTAGAATCTCATGATAGTGGAACAATTAAGATTGGTGAAAATATTAACATAGGTTATTTTGAACAGAAGCAAAAACCTATGGAAGATGAAGAGAAGCTTATCGATTATTATATGAAGCATGCTCTTATTAGCTACTATCAAGTACCGAGTGTTTTGAATAAGTATCTCTTTACTAAAGATGATTTGATTAAACCAGTTAAACTTCTCTCTCCTGGTCAACAAGCGAGACTTAAGTTTGCACTGTTTGCTCACAGGAGTACTAAGGAAGAATATCAATTGCTGATCCTCGATGAACCTGCACAACATTTGGATATTGAAACAAAAGAGATTGTAGAGAGAACTATTAATGAATTTAAAGGAGCTGTTATATTGATTTCACACGATAT
>DASZTI010000007.1:0-9918 GCA_035548215.1 Candidatus Dojkabacteria bacterium | reverse complement strand
TGGAAGTGATTATCTAATACCTAATTTCTTAGTATTTTCAAGCATAAATGAAGATTAGAAAGTTTCTTTTAACAATTCTTTTATTTATGTCTATTTTTTTTACTTTGTTTGTAAGGATCTCCTTTGCACAAGCTTGCGGGCAAGTGAGTCAAAGTTATGTTGACCGTTGTGATGTAAACTGTAATGCTGTTTACTCTACGCAGAGTTGGAGTTGTTTTATAAGTGGAAGTTCATGTGTTGCTAATTATTCTAACTACAGTTGTATAACCGTTTCACATACAGATCCTGTAACTGGACAAATATCGTATTCTTGTGAACATCACGCGAATAATAATGTTCAAATTAGTTGTGGCGGAGGCGGTGGAGGTGGTGGAGGTGGTAACTGTAACCCTAAGGATCTTAGCTGTTGTCGTTGTGCACAAACCCAGTGTACTCCAGTATGTCCCGCAGGAACAACGATTACTAATAATGGTTTGCCAGTCAAAACAATAGCGAATTGTAGTTACCATAATGGTGGTTGTAATAAAAATGGAGGATGCATCAGTATTGGTAAAGATGCTAACTGTTATTATGACGATCCAGACACTGCTCCTGTCAGTTCAATAATTACAGCAACTAGCGGTACATCACCTTTAAACTGTACTACTACTTCCTCATATAGTGGTAAACAAACAAATAATAAATTAACAATCAAAACTACTTTTGTTGATACAAATTCAAATAATAGTCCAATAGGATTAATTTCTTGGTTTGGGTTGACGACTCCATCTGCTATAACAAACATTTCAAATGCTGGTGGGACTCCTAAACTAGTCAGTAACAACTCTTTTGGAATTTTAGTGAAGAAAAATCCTGCAACAGGTACGTGGAGTGATTTATATATTCCTGGCTTTGCCCCTGTTGGAGCTTCTCTTCAATTCTCATGGATTAAAGCAGGAACTATTGGTAATGGACTTAGAGCAGAAATTATTGGACAAATTGGTAAAAAGCTTGCGGCAATAAGTAATGTCAAAATAAATACAGTAACTTCTGCTGGTATTATTACTGGAAATTATGATGCAGAAGTTCTTCCTAATGCTGCCAACTTAATTTCACATTGGCAATTTAATCAAACTAATCAAACAAACACAGGAGTTCCAACTGGAACTTGTGCAGCTGGTTGTAACGCTAATCTAAATAGCTTCCCATCCCCTGTTGGGCCCGATGTAAGTGCTACAAGTGGTTGGACTCAAAAGAGTGAATTATGGGGAGGAAGTTCTTTAAACTTTGATGGCATAGATGACTATGCTTCATTCCCTGCCGCCGGAACACTAACCACACAATTTAATCTTGCTTCCGCATTAAGTATTTCAGGTTGGGCAAAAGCCTCCACAATGCCAGGGGCTGGTAAAAGAGCAACAATTCTAAATGCATATAATACAAATGGTGTTTCTCCAATAACTGGACTCAGACTAAGTTTATATGATGGAAATAAGGTAGAATTTCAAGCCAGTGATTCTGGAACAAGTCCTGTAAACTCCGTAACAGCAGTGATAAGTTCGCCAAATGAATGGCATTATTATGTCGGTGTTGTTGATTTTCCAACTAAGAAAATGTATCTGTATGTCGATGGTAATTTAGCTGCTTCTATAACAGGAGTTTTCCCTCAACCAGCATTAAAATATGTGGCTGGTGGTATTCCAAAATCAGTTGATTCCATTGGTGCTACGATGGTTTACAATGGTGTTTTGTCTAAACCAGCTGATTTCTTTGCGGGAACGATTGATTCTGTTGCATTGTTTAAGCGAGCAATGACCCCTATTGAAATTGCTACTATCTTTAATAATTATCTCTACTCTTCTATTGCTTTAACATATGATATCGAATTTTATAACGAACTTTCTGGAATTGCTTCATACGAAAAAGTTACTGATGGGGCATACAAGGTATACGCTGCTGGTATGACTAGTGCGACCCTTCTTACTGGGCAAACCGCTTTCAATACGGGTGAGAACTGGGCTGATTTAAACTTAAATCAAACGGTAGATCTTACGGATCCTTTAAATGATTCTCTAACAACCTCTTCCGGTCCTGCAAATACAATAAATATTGCCTGGAAATTTTCGGATGCTAAAAGTCCAATATATAGGGTTAATGGTGATGCTGCAATAAACTCGGGAGTTGCGAATGGAACTATTGATGATCTAACTTCTGGTGTAACTAATTACACTCTTGGAAGTGGAAGTAACAATTTTACGGGTTCACATCTTTGGACTCTGGGTGCTGGGGCTGCTTTAACCTTAAGTAGGACTGAAAACATTGATTTAAAGAATAATAATGCGAGTATTATATATACATTAAATGCATTCGACCAAGCATGTAATGTCACAACAGTACAAAAGACTTTAGGTACTACTGTTGCTGCTGATCCATGGATTCTCACAAAAGCTGGGACCGTTTACACAGCTGGTGGAAGTATTTTCCAAGCTCAAGCCTTTGCTTCTCATACAGTCTTTGGTCCTGAATCATATTGGAGTGCACCATCAAACATTTATCAAGATGAGGCAGATATAACCACAGAGCTTCTTGAGAGTAATGGTGCTTTTACTGCCTTAATTAATGCAGTAAAACTTGGTAGTGCAACAATTTCAAATTATACAGATGTAAATAATAAACATGGATATTGGTTTAATAAGATTAGTAGTACTTTAGATGCTAAGAAATTGTCAAATTCTGCAAATTATGTTGTTGTAACTCAAGCCTCTAATTACACATTACCTTCGAAAGTAACATCTGTTACGGATGGGACTAATGTCTGTGTTAATACTAAAGATTGTATAGTTAAAGTTAATGGTACTCTTACAGTTCCAAGTAATTTCTCATGTGATGCAAGAGCAACATTCTTAGTAACTGGGGATATTACTGTTAATCCAAACGTTACAAATGCAGGAGCTTCATATGGTTGTATATACGTTGCAAGTAATAACATAACAATTGGTGCTGGAACCTATCAATCAGCAAGTAGTACATATCCAAAGTTTGATGAGCTTGATGGCTATTATATTGCTGATAATGCTTTATTAATTCCACTTGCAGATGCGTCTCAAAGCATTAAAGATGGATTAAAAGTAACGGGTGGTTTAATAGCCTTTGGTAGCAATACAACTTCCGCATTTGTCTTTGGAAGGGATCTTGCGGCATTTAATAACAACTACCCTGCCCTTGTTATACATAATGATAATAGATTCTTAACCATTGGATCTGAAATGCTTGGTAGTATGCAAGACTTGTATAAGCAAGAGGTTGGTTTCAAACCTTTATAGTTAAGTTTAGATTAAGCACAATGAACCCTAATACAGAAGGATTTAATTTAATGGATAATGAACCATACAATCCACTTTTAGTGGTGCAATCAGATGTGAAAGATGATCAGGTAAAAAGAGCATTTGAAGTAGAATTGGTTTCGTTTAAAAGTAACCTTGAAAAGGAGCCAGATATTGTTGGAAGTATAGTAGCTGATCAAACAGTTTTAACTTATGTGAGGCCAATAGAGACTCATGAGCCTGTAAAACAATTGGATCCATTGGGAAATGAATATGCTAGAAAGAAATTCGATATTTTAATTAAAGATTCAAAAGGTAGAGCAGGATTTATTAAAAGATTGGGAGAATTATCTGTAACTGATGGTAGTTATACTTTCCCTAGTGGTAAAATTGAGTATCATCATGATGGAGAAGATAGAAAAATAATTTTGTTAGATAATGAAGGTAAACAAATAGAGACAATTGCTATTGGTTCTTAACGTTTTTATATTATTTTAATTAGGAGAAAAATATGGCAAATTTAGTTGGAGTACCAAACTCTTCAGTAATAGGTGCGGATATTAATGCACTACAAGAACAGAGAAAAGCTCAATTAGAAGTTGAGCTTGAAAAGTTAAAAGCTGAAATCACGGAAAACCCCTATGCTGCGGCTTTCTCACTCGCTTCAAATTTTGCAGCTAGATATGTAAGACCAGTAGAACAGAAAAGATCAATTGGTGTAGATGAATTAGATCAAAAGTACGATCAAAAGAAAATGGAACTAATATTAGCCAACGACAAAGCTAGAAACAGATTCCTGTACACATTAGGAAGTTGGGAATATGAAGACGGTGAATATCCAATGCCTATGGGACAATTAGAAAGCTACAATAAGAATGAAGAGGGTGTAAAAAGATTTGTATTAGACGATCAAAGTAATGTAAAGCAAACTATTGATCTTAAGAGTATTCAACTTGGTAGTGAAGAATAGGTTTTAGATGAGCTTGTATAATAACTTTTATTGACTTATTACTCTTTCTTAGCTATAAAATAAGTAATCTTAAGATTATTTTGTATATACTATGGCTAAGCTGCCCGACCATGTAGGTATAGATTACGGTAATCACTCCGTTAAAGCCGTTGAACTCGGAAATATATCTTCAACTAACCCTGAATTAGTAAACTTTGGAAGCCAAAGAACCCCTCATGGTGTTATAAACAGTGAGGATGAAGTTCACCAAGGCCAATTAGCAGATGCTGTTAAAACTCTTTTCGCGACTTCAAAAATTAGAACTAAAAATGTTGTTATGGCACTTCCTGAATCTTCTGTTTTTACACGATTCTTAGAATTTCCTGGAGTAAAAGAAGAAGAATTGGAAAATGCTGTTTACTACCAGGCAAAAGAGTATATTCCTATGTCTATAGAAGATGTGCAAATGAGTTATGTTCCTCTCGGATTTAACCAAGAAAAGAATGCGTTTAAAGTACTTTTAGTTGCTGCACCTAGAAAAATCATTGATATTTATGTAAATGTAACTGAAAAGGCCGGCCTTATTCCAATTGCAATTGAAACTGAATCTGTTGCTATGGGAAGAGCAATGTTTAGATCCACAGGAATTAAACATGTCGTAATGCTAGACTTTGGAGCAACGAGTACAGACATGAGCATTATGCTTGATGGCCAAATGGTGTTTTCTCAAAGCATTGCGATAGGTTCCGACTCATTAACGCAGGCAATTGTTAATAAATTTAACTTTGAATATCAGCAAGCTGAAGAATATAAGAGAAACTATGGAGTAGTAGAAGGAATCCTTGAAGGAAAGATGTATTCAACACTCTCCCCTATTCTTGATGCTGTCATCACTGAGGTCAATCGTGGCATCGAATTCTATAAAAATAAGACATTAGCCCCAGCTCCTACCAACGTGCTTTTAAGCGGTGATGGAGCCCTCCTACCAGGACTTGCAGACTACATCACAAAGTCACTTGGTGTTAACACCGTTCTTGCTAACCCATGGAACAATATTAGAATTCCAGATAAGTTCACAAATATTGTTTCTAAGAGTGCAGCATCATATTCAGTAGCTATTGGACTTGCTTTAAAAGATGAATAACGAAGATAAAAATAAAAAGCAAAAAAAGAAGATTGCTGCCAATCTTGTTTCAGGTAAGGCTATAAACCTTCTCCCTCCTTTAACAGAAACTGAAAAAATCATTGAAAATACCAAAAGTAGCCTTAATATCAATGCCGCTTTGGCAATAATGGTACTTGTAATCTTTTCAATTGCTGTTGTAGGTATAAACTTCTTTTTTAAGGTCAATCTAAATAATCAAAAGAATATCCTTTATACAAAAGAACAGAACCTTAACCTTCGAACA
This sequence comes from Candidatus Dojkabacteria bacterium, assembly GCA_035548215.1. GTDB lineage: Bacteria > Patescibacteriota > Dojkabacteria > SC72 > SC72 > DASZTI01. Next base: position 4,258 of record DASZTI010000007.1, on the reverse strand, counting down.
GATATTATTGCCTCAAATAATGAAATCTTAAAAAGAGTAAAACTATACAAAGATATTGCTGGAACAACGATATCATCTAAAACTGTTGTGGATTACTGGAACGAGATATCAAAGAATTTTGCCACAATTGATGATATTGAAATAAGTAGAGGTTTAGTATTTGATGTTTCTGGGAGATCTTCCTCGTTAGATAATGCTTCAAAACTTTGGTATATATTAGCTAATGACCCTCGAATTCAAACAGTTAACCTTAAAACTATTGTTAAAGATGCTTCAGGTGTTCGATTTACATTTGAAGGCGATCTGAACTTTGATGAATTTATTAAATTACAACAAAATGCCACAACAACCGGAAGTTAAAAATACAGAAGTAAAGAAAGAAGTTGAAAAGCCAGTTGCAGCTGCTCCAGCTAAGACTCCAGTTCAAGCAGAACCAAAACAAACTGTTGAACAACAAATTGAAAAGGCTTCTAAAGAGTCTCCGATTGGAAAAGAGGGTTCAATTAGTAACCTCACAAGTTTCCAAGAACAAGTAAAATCCTTTAAATTCGGGGATGTTTTAATTCCAATCTTAGGTATTATTGTCTTAGTGCTTCTATCTATTTTTGTATATATTCCAATGATTTCACAATCATTTGAATATAATAATGAAGCAAAAGATGTTGCGAGTAAGATTGTTAAGTTAGACAAGTTAAAAGATGATTTAGACAAGGTAGATGTTGGTACAATGCAAAATGATTTATCTGTTTCGAGATCTGTTATTCCATTCTCCTTACAAGTTTCAGATTTCATTTCGCAAATTGATGACCTAGCTAAGTCTAAAAACCTTACATTTAAAGAAATAGTTGCTGGTGACATTCAAGTTCGATCTTTAGGTGATCAAAGAAATGCTGATCCTGTTATTAAAGGTGTTAGTGGACCTCTAAAATATAGTGGTTCGTTATCGAATATCACGAATTTCCTCGACGGTTTAAAGAATTCATCTACCTTTTTAACATCAACTGATCAAATTGTTTTAAGAAAAGGTAGTGATGGAACAAGTAACTGGGATGTCTCGTTAATTGTTACTGGTTATTATATCGATAAGAATAACTTGCCTGCTCCAGATCTATATTCACCATTCTTATCATATACACAATATAATTCTGTAATCGATATCTTTAAACAGAAAGTGACTAGTGGTAAAACTAGTACTACAACCTCAACAACCACAAGCACAACACCTCAGTAATTTTCTTTTATGTGATTGGATTTGAAGAATAAAAAAGGTGGTATTGCTACCACCTTTTCAATTTCTATTCATGTAAGAGAAGATTACATCTCGTCGCTTAGCATATCATCATTGTTCTCTTGATTCTCTTTTACTTGTTCGCTTCGATTGTCATCTCTTGGTTCGTCTCTATGCTCTGATCTTTGTGCTCTTCTAGCAATATCTTGCTCATCCTCTTCGATCAAAACTTTGATTCTTGCATCATTTCTGATTGCACTAATAGTCATAATATCTCTTAATGCATTAATTGTTCTTCCTTTTCTACCAATAACAACACCTTTATCAGTGTCTGCTACTTTAATGGTGAAAATTACTAAACCTGGGAAATCAACGCTAGATTTCTCTTCAATTACAACTTCATCAGGATTATTAACTATTGATTTAACAATATGTTCTAAAAGTGATTTCATGTCTGACATAAATGTAAATTAATAAAATTAGAATTACTCCTTAGCCTCTTTTTTTGGTTTTCGGCCTTTGGATAGTGTAGAACCTTTCTTCACTGGTTTCATTATACCTAATTTTACGAAGAAGTGGGAAACTGTATCTGTAGGTTGAGCACCATTCTTCATCCACTCTTTGGCTTTCTCTTTATCTACCTCAAAAGTTGATGGTTTGGTTCTTGGATTATAGTATCCAATTTCCTCAACAGAAATACTGCTTCTTTTTCTTGTTGATTGAGCAACTACTACTCTGTAGTGTGGTTGTCCTTTTTTACCTGTTCTTTTTAATCTGATTTTTAACATAACTCTGCAATTCTAACAGATGAAGTGTCATTATTCAAGCTTTTTATTACGATTTCGGGGATTTCTTAAGTATCATTAGAACTATTCTAATCATTTTTTCCTTATCATTCATTTTGCTTTCTGCAATCATAATGGTCAATGTTGTTAAAACTTCCGGTGATATTTGTAAAATATTAAATAATCGGGCTTTTCTTAAAAACCATAAGAAACTAAAAGCTCCACTTCTTTTATTTCCATCAATGAAAGGATGGTTTTTTATCACAAAATATAACAGGTATGCCGCTTTTTCTTCTAAGGAAGGGTACAACTCTTGGCCATTAAAACTTTGGAATATATTTCTTACAATATTTTCAACTGCACCATTTGTCCTTTCCTTGGCAAACAATTCTGAAGCAGTTTTATTTTTAAGTAATTCTTTCTTTAAAGTCTGGATATCAGAAATTAATTCGTCTGCAGTTAGGTCAATTTTTCTTAATGTCTCACCTTTTTCAGGCAATTGGGATCGATCATATGCATCTAAGGATAGCCAAGTAGTAGCAAAGCTTTTGATGATCTCAAGAACGCCAATTGTTTCAGTTGTACTGTTTTGTGGAAGTAACTTTTTTACATCATCAACTGCGTTTTGGAATAGTTTGTAGTTCTTTTTAATGAGCTTTTTATTTATGGCATAGCCATCTAATATATAACTCTTAAGTATGTTATTTGCCCATTGGCGAAATGAGATTGCTCTTGCAGAGTTTGTTCTATATCCGACCGCAAGAAGGATATCTAAAGAATAATAGGCTACTGGTCTATCAGAGTTTGCAATGTGCATTTTTTGCACATTGCCTTTCTCATGAACTTCTTTATCTTTAAAAATATTATTGATATGTTTTGTGGTAACGGTTCTGTCTATTTGAAAGATCTCGGCTATCTCTTTTTGTGTAGCCCATATGGTTTGTTTCTGTCTGTCAATATTTAGTGATATTGGACCGTCAATGCTTTCATATATAACAACAGACTTATTTTGCTTTTGTTTTTTCTTTATTTCACTCATGTTTATATTATAAAAAATGAAAATTACAAAAATATTACAAAAGCAAAATTATCCGCTTTATAGCAGAATAATATAAAATTATTACATTTGAGATTTTCTTTTAAGCTTTTTCTTTATTTTCAGCGATTTCTTCTAATGCTTTTTGAGCGGCATTCTCTTCCGCCTTCTGTTTTGTACTACCCTTCCCTTTTCCAAACACTCTGTCTCCTACTTTAACTGCCATTTCAAAAGTCTTGTCATGATCAGGTCCGCTTTCGCTAACAAGATCATAGTTAGGAGTTAATTTAAAGATTTCTTGTGCTAATTCTTGAAATTTCGTTTTTGCATCAATATCAAGTCTCTTCTCAACTATCGTTTCGACCTTAGGAATTAATGTTTTATGAACAAACTCTTTACAAGCTTCATAACCTTGATCTAAATATAAAGCTCCAAGGACAGCTTCGTAAGTGTTAGCTAAGAGATAATCTTTTTCTCGACCACCAGTTGCTTCTTCTCCATGTGACATCAAAAGATGTTGTCCGTATTCAAGTGATCGTGCAGTTTGTGCAAGTGATTCAGTTTTAACTGTTGCCGCTCTAAAGCTAGTTAATTCACCTTCAGGTCTATTAGGGTACTTTTCATAAAGGTATTCTGAAGAAATGAGTTCTAATACTGCATCACCTAAGAATTCTAGTCTTTCATTATGATTAAGACCTTGTTTCTCTTTTCTTCTTTCATTAATGAAAGACCTATGGGTAAATGCTTCAATGAAATAGTTAATGTTTTTAGGTTTTATACCTAAAGACATTACGAATTGTTCAATATTACTCTTTGCTTGGTCCATTTTCTTTATCCTTATCATATATTGCTCCAAGTACGCCGTTTACAAACTTATCGCTTGTACTACCCCCAAAATCCTTGGAAAGCTCAATTGCTTCATCAATTGCAACTTTTGGTGGAGTTATTTTTAAAATAAAGCCCTCTAAAATTGCAAGTCTCATAATTTCCAAATCAATCTTTTTAATCTGATCGACTGGCCATTGTGGTGCATACTGAGTAATTATCTTATCAATTTCCTCTTTGTTTTCTTGGATGCCTTTTACTAATTGATCAAAAAGATCTTTATCATATTTATTTCTATCAATTTCATCAATCTCTGACAATTCGTCGGATGTGTATACGACTTTACTTTCTGTTTCGGTTTGAAAATCTTGTGAGAAGAGATAT
>DASZTI010000006.1:0-3670 GCA_035548215.1 Candidatus Dojkabacteria bacterium | reverse complement strand
TATGACTCCATGCAGGGGAGATTTGAATTTTTTCTGAATTCTCAAGCTTATTACTACCAACAGTTCTAATTTTCATCCATTCCTGAGGAGCAATATGCTTTTCAAGAATTGTTAAATTCTTCTTGTCTAAGGCATACATATCTGGTGTAAGTTCTCCAAGACTAATAACATCTCCAAGTCCATAAACGGCCTCAACACTCATTCTCGAATTGTTTTGAGTTATTGGATCGGTTGTGAAAGCTATACCAGAAACTTCTGGTTGAATCATTTTCTGAACCACAACAGCTAGCTTTACTTCACTAATTTCAACACCTTCATTTACACAATATCTAATAGCCTGATCACTAAAATACTCTGCATAGATTTCTTTAACAGCAGAAAGCATATGTTCGATACCTCGGACATTAAGTTTGGTGGAAAATACTCCGCTAAAAGAAACATTATGATTATTTGGGTAACAGACTGAGGATCTTACAGACACCCAAGCATCACTAAATCCTGAAAGCTTTGTATATTGTTTATGAATTTCTTCTTTTAATTCCTTTTCAAAGTCTTTCTTCATGAAAGCCGCATGAATATCCCTGTATTCAAGCTTTATTCCTTTGTTTAAAAGTTCCTCACCTTTATCTTTAAATACTTTTTCAATATAGTTACTAAAAACAAGAGGGGAGATGACAAAGAAATCAGGAACAGGAACGTCGCTGTGATGCATTTGAAAAAGGCTTAAACCTTTTCTTCCGACATTGAGCTCATTTACTTGGTCAATGTTAAAATCTTCAAAATGGTAGGTTTTAGGAATATGAATTTCCATAGGCAGTCTTTAATTTTATACTATTAAACAATACCTTTTGCTCTTAATTTTTGCAAGTCAAGATAGAATTGGTAACCAATTTCAAGTAGTACAACAACAGGAACAGCGATCAATGCTCCAATTGGACCTGCTAAAGTAAAACCTGAGATTACAGCTGTCATAACAATAATTGGTTTAACACCAACTGCACTTGCCATAACTCTTGGAACAATTAATGTATTCTCAAGTTGCTGAATAATCATATAACCAATCATAACAAACAAAGCTGTTAATGGACCTCCCGAAATAAAGGCAATGATAATAGCTGGGACAGCTGAGATTGTAGGACCAAGTGAAGGTATTGCTTCAAGAAGACCTGCAAAAACTGCAAGAGGTAATGCAAATGGAATTTTTAATACAACAAGTAAAACCCATGACATACCACCAATGATAAAACATAATGCACCTTGGCCAATTAACCAGCTACCAAGTTTTCCTTCAACATCTTCAACAAGTTTCTTAACTCTTTTTCTTTTTGGTTCATCAAGAATTCTAAGTAAAAGAAGATCAGTAAAATTATCATGATCAACAACCATATAGATTGAAAGGATTATGGTGGTAATTACTGTCAAATATCCTCCAGCCACAGTACTTACAGCATTAACAGCGGTTTTAAGACCATCGCCATTTGTTGTTACATTTTTAATCCAATCAATTGCACTATTAAGATATGGTTGAATATTTTGACTGTCTAATTTTCTACCAAACAAGTCTATTGAATTAATCCTATCCATTGTTTGTTTGGCGACATTAGGTAAGTCTTGAATTAAACTTTGTGATTCTGAAAGGAATGGAACAATAATTAAAAGTGTGACTGCAATTGTAAGTAAAATACCAATAGCATAAACAATAAATACAGACCAACCTTTACTTATTTTTTTATCCTGAAGCCCTTTTACAATTGGTAAAACTCCTGAGGAGATAATAAAAGCAAAGAAAAGAATACCAATAACACTAATAAGTTTCGTACCAAAATAGATAGCACCAATAACTACAAGAACAGTAATAATAGTGTTTAATGATATTTCAACTTTAAGATTGTTATTAACAATCTTAACATCGTCCATTTTTTCGATGTTAATATCATCCATTCTTTCAATGACATCAATCTCTTTTTTATTTCTTTTGAGTGAGTATTCTTTAGGCATGTTTCTTCTTACTTAACTTATATTTCATTATACTAGATTTTATCAAAAGATTAAGGGTTTACCTAATAATCGTTGTTAAACTTACTTGCCGTATTTCACATAAAATCGTACTATTAACTATTAGTTAAATATTTCTCATATGAGCTTTTCTAGAAGAGATACTTTAAAATTAGCGGCCGTAGCAGCTGCCACGACAATAATAGATTTAGGTATACGTGCCGATCAAAACCTATCTAATTTAGACCCTAATCTTGTTGATATAAATATAAAAGAAGATCCGTACGATAAAATAGATTTTGTAACACACCCAGAGTTTTTAACTGATCATCCAGAGTTGAAAGAACGAATCAGTGAGGATTTTGAGCAAATTGCTTCCCAAGTTGATGGCTACTGGAGAAGAGGAACTGTAAGTATGGGTCAACCAGAAGAGGGTATAAAAAAAGAAGCGTATTTAAATAATGCTCAAGAACTTGTAGACACTACCATAAAGTTGGGTAGACTTTTACAATTCGCCCAAAGTAACCATGATGATTTTTCTCTATTTGAGATTAAAAATAAATATAATGAATATGCTACATATCTAAAAACAATTTTGGTAATTCACGATAAACACCGAAACGATACAAATGAACAAATCGACGCTTTTATAAATGATCTTCCTCTTTCAGATCAAGACACACTTCAAAACATTCAAACATCTCAAATAAATAGCCTAGGGAAGAATTTCAAAAGATCTGAAGTAATAGCGAGTTGGAACTTTGATTGGTCAAATATAATTTTAGGGGATATTGCAATAAATCCAATATATGAACATTATACCACGCAAACAGGCGATAATTTACTTATTACACCTAAAGCACTTGCGAATCAGTATTTAAATAATAGCTCACATAAGGTCGATATTGAGCAAGATGAATGGTTATTAAAAACACGACCTAAAGAAGTTACTTTCACAAATTTTGACCCTGTAGTGCAAACTTACATAACAAATCTATTAAGCAAAATAGGACTTGATAGAGGTATCGACAAGTTAGTTTGGGAAAATGCCACAAATATTGGCGGGAATACTATGAAAGGGTCACCTATAACAACTATTGAAGGTCCTGGGGTTTTAGATGCAACATTGTACAACAAATATAAAAATGCATTTGACCAAATTGTTATTCATGAAGGTTTTCACGACCTTATGAAAAGAGCGAATAATTTGAGTGATGAGGATCAAATAACTTTTAGAAACTATTGGTATCAAATATTAGCGAGATTGGATCCACTTTCAGACATGAAAAAACTATTCAACCCTGAAGGCACTGACTTAGATTCAGGTCCTTATAAGGATTTTTCGCAATATCTCAATGATTTTGCTACTCCAATGGATTATTTACGCATGACAGAAAACTATGTGAGTTACTTTAGAGATAATTATTTACATGAGAGTCTCGGTATCGTCACACAAGAATTTAAGAACGGTTTAAATGGTTTAGCAAATATTAATATTGATAGTTATTTTTCAGCTAATGACAGTAGTACAAATATTACTGATATTTTTAAAAGTCTCGAAGCACAACTTCCAAGTATGGATACATTTTCAAAATTGGTTGCACAGACAATACTCGATAATAAAGTCGATATTTCACCTAGAAAACGGTCTATCCTAAAAGATGATAACACCGAT
>DASZTI010000005.1:0-2798 GCA_035548215.1 Candidatus Dojkabacteria bacterium | reverse complement strand
GCTTCATCTTGTTGGTTAATTTCTAATTGGAGTGAGTAACTCTTTTGCCAATAAGTAGGGGATTGAACTAAATCATATCGGATTGTTTTAAGATAATTTTCAGTTTGAGGAATTGCGATTAAAACGATTGAGAGAATTATCGCTGAGAAAATAGACGAGATGAATATTAATCCGAGTTTCTTCCAGTTGGGTTTAAATGAAAATTTTACAGAAGGTTTCTTTAGTTTCATATTCGGTCATTATACATTTAAAGCCTTCTCAGTTCCAACGATCAAGATATAATCTTTTTGAACTATATTCATCAAGAATGGTTCCATTTTTTTCTTTGCGAAATTATAGTCTTGTTTAGAGATAACGCTGTATCTAAGTTCTCGATGAATATCCTTTTCAATTTCTTTTATGTTACTTGCCAATTTTCTAATGTCTGGAGTTCCTATAAATAGGAGATCTACATCATAACTATTGTCATATTTATTTTGGATAAAGGCATAAGTGAGAATAACAGTTTCAATATTTCCAACTTCAGGAAGCATCTTATATATTCTTTGCCCAAGTTCTGAGTCTTTATAGATCATTGATTTCAATTCTTCTAGAAATGGAGAAGTCGGGTTTATTGTGTATATAAGCTTATTATTTTTCCTTTCTGATTTTAAAATACCAGATTTCTCAAGGTTAATAAGTTCTCGTCTTACCGCGTTGATTTCTTCTTTTAATGCACGGACCAATGCTCTAACATGAAACTCTTCATTTGGGTGTGTGAAGTAGTATTCCAAGATTTCGATTCTTACTTTTGATACGAAGAGATTCTTTAACACTATAGTGTATTTATTAAGTTATTGATTTATTATATCAAAACTTCCTTGATCTTTGGGGAGTTCCGTAATCCAAAGAAGTCCACGGTTAAAATTAATCTCATTTCCTTTGTTATCATAATACTTTGTACGATCAGATCTGGACGCCTTCTTCCATGTTCCATTTGTAATCTTTCCATCTTGTAGTATTACTGCTTTACCTGTTCCAGTTGTAGTTATGATTACTCTAGAATGTCCATCATATGCATCTTGCATAGTTACTTCTTGAACAACAACGACTTTTGCTTGTATTGGTGCTTTATTATTTTCATTGTCATAATCAGCTTGTCCACCAATTTTATGCTGGTAAAGATTGGATGTCTTGTCATAAATCCATTCGCTGTCATAAGTTCCACCATTATTTAAATCTTTTCTTAATTTTATCTTCACATCTGTTCTGTTTCCTCTATCCGTTAAATTAGCATCTTTTTTGAATTTCAAAGATTGAACAGATGAAGCGAAGCCATCCCAATTTTTTGTTTTTGCGTATTCTACTGCATATGCTGCAGAGGAGTATTCATTATGTGGTGCAAATCTAATACCATCGTTTACTCTCCATGCTCCTACCGTGCCTATATTTTTAATCCCAAAGGTTACAATGTTTCCACATGCGTTTGTTCTTGGATCCGTTGTTGATGCACAACCATCATGAATATATAACGCATCAAACTCACTTAACCATTCTAAGTAGTATTCTCTAGCACTTCTTATTGGTCCAACCTTTGATGGTAATTTGCTCCAATATATTGCCATATATCTACTTATACCTCCTTCTGTCATTGCTTCATAAACAATATCTGCTGAAGATAGCCCAGATTGAGGTCTTGCTGCAACATGATTGTTTGTCATAACAGCCACAGGTCTGTGTTGTTTTAGTTTATCCATGTCAGCTTTTGTAAAAAGCAACCCGTTTAAAGGAGATACTTCGGTTTTAGGGACTGTTGGATCTGTTAATGCTAATTGGTAACTATTAATATCATTTAAATCACTATTATTACTTTGTGGTTCAATATAATTAAGGCTTAGATTGACAATTTTCGCAGGGGAGATAGGTTGGTTAAAAACATACATATATACTCCATAGCCGACAATTGAGAGTATTGTGACACCTAAAACTGACACAATTAAGATTTTTTGCCAGAGTTGTAGATTGTCGTATTTTGAGAAAAGACTATTCCCATTACTTTTCGATCTTTCAGGAGAGAGGATGGTTTTTGTTACATCTTTTTGTGGTTCTAAGTTTTCTTTATCGTTTAAAATCGGTTCATTAACCTTTTGTGATTTTTGAACTTCATCGATAATTGGTTTATCTAAAGTTGTTTTTGATATTTTTGTGTCTTTTTCAGTCATGTTTAATTCCATAATTTATCCTATACCAGATTAGTATTGATGTAAATCTATGTTCAGTGTACTATTATTAGTGAAATTAAATTATGATTTCATCATAAATGAAAAGTAATACTGTCCTAATAGTTATAGTAACTATTTTACTACTTGTAGGTGTTGGTTTTGGTGTATTTTATGGCCTTAAATGGCTATATCCGGCTCAAACAAATAACAATAACAATAACAACAATAATAATAACAATACAGGAACTACGACTCAGGTTCCTAGTGATAGCTTAGACTCAACAGTGAACTTTTCTGTAGATGATCAGACCTTAGGAGCTAGTACAAACAAACAAACCTATTCAATTACTAAAGTGGAGGGTAAAGATCTTGGATCTTTTTATAGAATTACATTTGCTGTAACACCTAAGGATGCTACAAACACTGCATTGCCATATGTGACTGCAAAGTATTTAGGTGGGTCTGGTGCTATAAGAGTTGTTTTAAATGGTGTTACTACTGATACTAGTGGTATCGATTATCAAAAGAGTTTAGACATTAATACTAAGGGAGTTGTAAAGGTATTTCACAATCTAAGTACAGTTAAAAATCAGGAAT
>DASZTI010000004.1:0-8149 GCA_035548215.1 Candidatus Dojkabacteria bacterium | reverse complement strand
AAGAACAATTCTTTCAACATTTGATAGGGTTAAAAATAAGGTATTAGTAATACCAAATGATGTGAGTGCTTTTTGCATAGAAGCAATACCCTTCGACCATTTATCTGCTCTGCTTCCTGCATGAGTACTCAGGTTAGTTACTATATCTAATGAATCCCCATTGTTGTCAGAAACAGTTGCAAACTGTTGGCAACCAATAGATATAAATACAATAGGTTCTGAATCCTCTTTACAATCATCTAGCATATGTTTGAATGATTCCTTATTAACACAAGGAACAGGATTGTTAAGTAACAGGCATTCCTCTACCCATTTATTAAAGAGACTTTTCTCCGCAGTTTTAATATTTAATTTTTCTTTCATTTCTAATGCTTCCATAATAATTAATTTAAAATTTTAAATGTCCTGGGGACGGGACTCGAACCCGCATGTTCAATGAACGACGGTTTTACAGACCGCTGCAGTACCATTCTGCGTCCCCAGGTAAACGAAAAAACGCCCTTGCACATACCTAGAATTAACTAGATACATGCAAGGGCGTTTATTACGCGATACCACCTTGCTTCAATATAAATAAAAAGACACCCATAAATAGGTGTCATCACATTTTAAATATATTCTCATTATGAATGCTCTGTTTGTGACGACACATTCTCTCGATGTAACGGATCGAACCCGGCACAGCATACTTATATTTCTGCTTACAACTCAAGAGGGTAATTCATTTTAATAAGTACGGAAATCTTGCTCCAACCGATTTCTCTCAGATGTACACCTTAGTAAAATTACTATTTCTCTGTCAAAGTTTTTGACTCAATTGTGTTAAAAGAACAGATCATTATATCATTATAAAATATTCTTTTGCAAATTAAGGGATTGTGATAGAATATCTCTGCCTATCGGGGAGTAGTTCAGTTGGCTAGAACGCTGCGTTTGGGACGCAGAGGCCGCAGGTTCAAGTCCTGTCTCCCCGACCATTATGTATCCCCCATTTGAATTAACTTGATAAATTAGTTATAAAATCGTAACATTATAAGCATTATAGGTTAAACACTCTGATCACTAATGGGTATTAAGGGTAATATCAAAAAGTTGGTAAATAAATTAGGTTACGATATAAAAAGAAAAACATCAGATTTACCAACACCCACCCCTGAAATTAAACCTCAAACTCCTGTTGTCACTCCTGAATGGCAAGTTTTTACATTGGCTTCAACTAGTAGGGCTTTATTTAGAGCTGTATCAAGAGGCCTTGAAATCTCCAATGTAATTGATATCGGTGCCTCTAATGGTTCTTGGTCAGCAGAGTGTATGAAGTATTTCCCCTTGGCTAATTACTATTTAATTGAAGCTAATAGCTTCCATAAGGAGGGTTTGGAGAAATTTTGTTTAGAAAATAAAAATTCTAAATACATACTTGCTGCAGCTGGATCAAAAAGTGGTGAATGTTTTTTTGACAATTCAGACCCATTTGGTGGCGTTGCTGGAAGTAAACAATCAGGTAATATTAAAAATAGAGTTCCAATGGTGTCTGTTGATGATGTAATTAAAGAAAATAAAGCTAAGGGTGCATGTTTGTTAAAACTTGATACTCATGGATTCGAACAGAGTATTCTTAAGGGTTCTAAGAGAACCTTGAAAGATACACAGTTAGTTATTATAGAGTCTTATATCTTTAATTTAGGAACTTCAGAATCAATAACTTTTGATGAATTATGCAGAGTTATGGATTCTTATGGCTTTAGAATGGCTGATTTTTCAGAGCCTCTTTGGAGGCCTAAAGATATGGCTTTGTGGCAATTTGATTTATTCTTTTACAGAAAAGATAACCCTATTTTCAACACCAATAGTTACACTTAATTGTTATCATGAAGACTTCAATTAAATACCCAATAATTTCCATAGTTACTCCTTCATATAATCAAGGGATATATCTAAAGGAAACAATTAAATCTGTTCTGAATCAATCGGGTGATTTTTATCTCGATTATATAGTTGTTGACGCCTTATCTTCAGACAATAGTTTGGAAATAATTCAAGATTTTCATACTAAAATAACACACGGAAAACTTGTAAAAACCGTAAGAGGTGTTAATTTTTATCTTCCAAAAGAATTCTCAAAATGCAAAGGCATTAGCTTTCGCTACATACATGAAAAGGATAAGGGGCACTATGATGGCTTAAATAAAGGATTCAAACTTGCTATTGGAAGTATTCTTGCCTGGCTTAATAGTGATGATATGTATCATCCAAACGCACTACAGAGTGTATGTGAAGTTTTTAATCAATATCCAAAGGTCAAATGGTTAACTGGTAGGTCCACATATTTTGATAAACAGGGTAAGTTTACAGGTGAGAACAGAATTTATAAAAACATTTATGACTATTTAATAGGAGAATATGAGTGGATACAACAAGAATCTACATTTTGGAGAAGAAGTCTTTGGGAAAAAGCTGGCTCAAAACTAAATTCTAAATATCGCTTAATGGTCGATGGTGAGCTTTGGACAAGATTCTTTTTCATAACAGAACTTTATCATGTTGATACACGACTTGGTGGTTATAGAAGTCATGATTCCAACCGCGCATCAAAATATATGGACAATGTTAGAGAGGAAATGCAAAAAGCTATCAGAAGCATGGCACTAAAAGTCAATAAAAATGTAATTAAAAAAGCAAAGGTTATTAAACAAAGGGAATATGATAAGGATTATTTTGAAGCTATCAAGGATATTGATTATAAGATTATATACAATAAACCAAGTGGAAAAATAAATAAGTGGGTCTTATCAAATCTTAACTTTTTCTTGTATTATCAAGTTCCAATTGGTCAAAAAATGGAAATTGATTTAACGCTAACTAAACAAAGAAAAAACAAACAGTTTAAAGACGCAAAAAAGATAGCATTAAGAAGAAGTAAAATAAAAATATCTGTTATTACACCTTCATTTAATACCGGATCACATATTCAAAGAGCCATTGAAAGCGTATTACAACAAGATTATCCTAACTGGGAACATATAATAATGGATGGCGGATCTACTGATGGTACTATTGAGATTTTAAAGTCGTATAAACATCTTAACTGGGTTTGTGAAAAAGATAACGGTCAGGCTGATGCTATGAATAAAGGTTTTGCTAAAAGTAAGGGTAATGTAATTGTATATTTAAATGCTGATGATTATTTTCTTCCAGGAGCCTTTTCAGCTGTAATTCCTGAATTTGAAAAAGGAGCACAATTTGTTGTTGGAGATGTATTTGTTAAAAGTCCTAGATTAAAAGCGGAGTTTCTTAATACTCCTAGAACTACTCTTGAAGGTATGCTTAGGCATTGGGAACCTAATGCCTTTTCACACAACCCAGTTGGATATTTTTACACAAGAAAGGTTCAACAATCGGTTCCTTTTAATATAGATAACTATGAAACAATGGATGTTGAATTTTTATTAGACGCAGCAGCAAAATTTCAATTTACAAAAATAAACTATACACTTGGTTGTTTTGAAGATGGTATTAAAACAAAAACTGGTGTAACTCAATCAAAACTTGATTATTGGAATCCAAGTAAGTTTCCTTATTTACAAAAACATATTGATAGATTGCCTTTACAAAAACGATTGCAGTATTTGAAAGATCAAAGAGAGGGTTATGTAAGCATGCAAACACATATGAATAATTTGTATGCCTCTGATTTTGAAATGATGGCACCAGAGAAATTGCCAATGATTTCAATCATAATGCCAAATTTAAATAGTGCCCAGTACATAACTAGGGCCGTGGATTCCTTATTGGCTCAGGGTTTGAAAAATTATGAAATAATTGTAATTGACGATGGATCTACAGATAACTCATTAGCCGTTTTAAAGAATAATTATAGCGGTAATAGAAAAGTTAAGATAATTTCTAATAAGAAAAACTTAAAGCCTGGTGCTTGTCGTAACATGGGGCTTAAAAAGGCAAAGGGTGAATATATTTTCTTTATGGATTCGGATGACTGGTTAAGTGAGGGTTGCTTAATACATCTTGCATCAATTGCTCAGCAGTATAAAGCAGATATAGTTGCATGTGGTATTAATTCTGTAAATGAAGAAGGCATTACCACACCTTACCATGCTTTTGATTTCGCATGCGATGGAGGTATTGCCGCTTTAAATCATTATGCTGAGTATAGGATTGGTAGTGTTATTTGGAACAAATTGTATTCACATGATTTCATTAAAAAGAATAATTTGAAATTTATCTCGCCATATCTAAATGACGATGTCGTTTTTACAACAGAGGCTATTTATAATGCTAATAAGTATATTTCCATTTCCAACAGATATTGTAACTACTTCCAAAGAACTAATTCTATTATTAATACTGTTCCAACAATTCTGCATTTACGTGGTTATATAAAAATATATAAAGAGTTGCTTAAGTTCATTGAGAAAAATGGTATTGATAAGGGCGAGGAAGGGAAAGATTTAACTATGAGGCTTTTAAGGGCTCATGGCTCTAATTCTGACTTTTCTAAACTAGTTCGTTATATAAGTACAAGGTCACAAGAGCAATGGGAATCCGAGTGTTTAGAGGCCTGTTTGGAAGAATTGGGACAAACTGGTTATGCAGTAGCAGATATTCTCATCTACTTTATGAAGCAATATGCCCCTATTACACTTGATCCAGATCAAGCAATCCAAACAACAAATCTTAAGGGAGAATTGGAGAAGATTTATTCATCAAGAGGATGGAAATTGCTAACATTCCAAAAAAGAATTGTAAATGGTTTAGTTCCTAAAAATAGTTTAAGACGTAAGGTAATCAGACCATTTTTACAATTTGGTAAAAGGCTTTATAGATTATTTGTTAAGTAAATATTTGTCGCTTGCAATCCCCTCTTCTAATTGTTACCTTTATATATGCAATCAGTCTTAAAGTTTTTTAAGCAACCTATTGTTTTAGTAGTTTCAATTATAGTTTTAATTGCTTTAGTTTCAGGTTCTATTTATTACTTTTATTTTTATAAAAGGTTATTAAATACATCGAACCTGTTATATAAGGTTGATAGTAGTTATCAATACAGAATGGATGTGTTTGCTACTGATATGGGGCAAATAACTAGAATAAAGATAACTCCAAACGGAAAGCTTATGTTTGTTGCCACACTCAAAGGTGAAATTATTGTTTTTAGAAGAAATGATGTGGGTGTATTTATAAAACAATCAGTCCCTTTTTATACTGTTGATACTCAGCTAGAAGGTTTTCCAAGAGAAAATGGACTGACTGGTTTTGCTTTTTCAGGCGACTTTGATAAAAGTAAAGAAATCTTCTTAACATATACAACACTTAACGCACAAAAGGAGATTAAAAATAGAGTTGCAAGAATTACATTAAATGATGATGGAACCAATGTAACTGGTAAAAATTTTAAAGTCATTTTTGAAGGCAATGTTACGCCTTCGCAAGCTCATCAAATTCAAAATGGCGTAGGCGTAATGATTAATAATAAATCGCATTTCATGTTTACAATTGGTGATGCGTTTGTGAGTACAAATGCTCATGATTTAACAAAAGATGCAGGTAAAATAATGCTAATACAAAGAGATGGTAGTAACCCAGTTGGTACTAGGCCATATCCTAGTAACCCTAAAGTTCAGGCAATTGGTCTTAGAAATTCATACGATATAACTATGAACCCTTACGATATGAATATGAGGTATTTATTCGATGATACAGGTAATATTAATAATGACAAATTAATGTATGGAGATATCCTCTCAATGGAAGGTGATAATGGTAAAAAGATTGATCTTAAATGGAATGGTGATGATAAAAGTCAAACTTTGGTTGTTCTTGATGTAAACACACAAGGCAATCCAAATATGAATATGATGCAGTGGGCTCCTACCGTAACCCCACTTGATATCAACTTCATAAAAGGTGGTAAGGGTAATATTCCTGAATCAACCAAAGATGTTTCTTATTTTTTAATAACTCTTTTTGGTCAAACAGGTTCTAAAAATAATACTCCTGGGAAAGAAATCATGTTAGGAAAGTTGTCTAATCTTGATTCACAACCTAAAGTAGAATTAATGCCATTTATTTCAAGAAGTAGTCTAGGGCAAGGCAAACAAGGTCAACCAATTGGTTTGGCAATAGATCCATTGACCCAAGATATTTATTTTGGGGATCTAATAGAGGGAAACATTTATAAGGTTTCTCCAGGAGAAAATAACTCATACACTGGATCATCAAATAACATTGATACTACAGGAATTCAAGACATGACATCATCCAAAAATATTAATGTGAAAATATCTGGCTTTTCATTCAATGCTCAAAAAATTAGAGTCAAGGTTGGTACAACAGTTACTTGGACTAATACTGACCTAATTCATCATACAGTAACTAGTGATACCGGCACTGAACTTAACAGTGATTATTTAAATCAAAACGACACTTACAAACATACTTTTAATACTGTTGGGACATTTGGATATCATTGTACCCCTCACCCATTTATGACAGGTTTAATTGAGGTTGTTCAGTAATTTTATTGCCATTGAATACTAATCTCTTTTTCTGATATATTTAGAGGATATTTAACACTCTTATTTATGAAGAAGCTTTTTAAGAATCCTTTATTTTACTTAGCAATCATTCTTGTTGTTGCATTTGTCTTAAGATGGTTGGAAATCAACAAAACAAGTTTTTGGTATGATGAATCTTTTACAGGTAATACGGTTCAACTACCATGGAAAGAAATGTTTGTTGTTATAGCTAGAGATAAGGTACATCCTCCTCTTTACTACATTATTACTAAGCTTTGGGGTTTTATATTTGGTTACTCTCAGGACGCTTTAAGAAGTTTATCTATTTTCTGGGGTATGTTAACAGTTGCCCTAAGTTATTTCATTGGAAAGAGTTTATTTGACGATAAGAAGAAGGATAAAAAGGTATTTCCTTTAACTTGCCTTATTCTTTCTGCGATATTTGCCATATCTCCATTCTTTATTGCATATTCAATTGAGGCAAGATCTTATGCCTTCCTAACAACAATGGCATTGCTGACTTCATATACTGTAATTAAATATTTAGATAGTAAGGAGAGAAAGTATTTACTATTAAGCATACTTTTGGGTGGAATAATGTGTTTTACCCATTATTTACAACTTATTTTTATTGTAGGCTTAATTATGGCCGCACTTAGCTATAGATATGTGTATACGGAAAAGGGTCTAAACACAAAGCTGTTAAATTCTTTCCTTTTAATTTCTGCCGTCTTAATTGTTACATTAGCTATTCTTCCGATCAAACAAATTCTTTCATCAAAGGGCCTAGAAGGATCTTGGTGGGTTCCTAATTCAAGACTTGATGATCTAGCTCGTGTTTACTATTCATACCTCATGGGTGTTGTTAGATATGTAAATGGTGTTCCATGGCAAAGAGAGCTTTCAATACCTCTTTATCCTCAAATGCTTGCGGGTGCTCTTTTTGTTTTGCATCTTTTAGGTTTGGTTGCTGTAGTAAAGAATAATAAAATTGAAATTACTTTAAAGCGAAGGGTATTTTTCTTCTATGTATTATCAATGCTTACATTTGTCGGATTTGCTTCATTATCTTTATTTAATATAAATACTTTTGTAGAAAGATATACTATCGCTGCAGGTGTTACCTTGATAGTCTCAATTGCGTCTGTTTTGTCTTTACTCTCCCAATTTAATAAAAAGATCTTGATAACATTCTTTATCGCGTATGTAATATTGATTTCCTTGTTAAAGCCTATGCCTGCATTGATTGATTATAGAGTTATAAGTGATGGATTAATGAAGGAAAATGTGGCATTGAATGCTCAAAGAGATATTTACCAATCACCTGCAGATATGATTAATACAATGTATTACACAGGCAGATCAAGGGCATATTATTTATTTAATTTTGCAGATGAATACGAGGGCTGGGCTTTAGTTGATACTAATAGAGGTGTAAACCTAGATGATATTAAAAAGACTGATCTTTTTATAGTTACATTAGACCAAGAAAATAACTTTGTTGGTAAGGGTTTTAAGGAAGTAAAAGTATTGGATAACAACCTCGCAATATTACAAAAAGAATAAAGGGGATTATTTAACGCCCATTTGCTTTTTAGCAAATTCACTAAGATTCT
>DASZTI010000003.1:0-2189 GCA_035548215.1 Candidatus Dojkabacteria bacterium | reverse complement strand
TTTCTGGATTAATGCTTTCTTTAAGGAATTGAATATTGAGGGCAAAGAAAAGGAGGGTAAAGTTCTTGATGTCATTAAATATATAGAAATGCCTGTTGCCGATGTCATAGCAAAGATGGAAAACAGGGGAATTATGATTGGTGATGAAGTTATAAAGCAATTAGAACTACTTCTTAAAACTGAAATTGAAAAAGTTAAAAAGGAAATATTTACTGAAATTGGACATGAGTTTAACCTTAATTCTCCAAAGCAACTTTCTGATGTTTTGTATCAAGAACTTCATCTTCCAACGGTTTTAACAGGCAAAAATAAATGGAGTACAAAAGAAGAGGTTCTCTTAGAATTGATTCCTCATCATCCAAGTATTGAAGGACTTTTGAAGTATAGGGAACTTTCTAAACTGTTAACAACATACATTGTTCCTCTTGCTGATATTGCAAGCAAAAACAAAGGGGTTGTTCGAACAGATTTTAGGCAAGCAGGGGCTTCGTCTGGAAGATTTTCTTCTGTAAATCCTAATCTTCAGAATATACCTGCTAGAGGTGATTGGGGCAATGAAGTTAGAAAAATATTTGTTGCAAGAGAAGGCTTTAAGTTTGTTGGTGCGGACTATTCACAAATCGAATTTAGAGTCATGGCGGATATCTCAGAAGATCCTGAACTCATAAAAGAATTCGCAGAAAATGTTGATATTCATATTGCTACTGCATCGCATGTATTTAAAAAAGAATTAAGTGAGGTTACTAAAGAAGAAAGAGGAGCTGGTAAAACAATAAACTTTGCAATTCTATTTGGTCAAACTCCATACGGTCTTTCTAAAATGCTTAGAATTGATCAAAAAATTGCTAAAAGTTACATAGATGAATACTTTAAGCATTATGCAGGCGTAGCTAAGTACATTGAAAATTCTAAAGAGGCTGCATACAAAGATGGTTATGTGCAATCAATGTTAGGTCGAACAAGATATATCAATGGTGTGTTTTCAAAGAATAGAAATTTGAAAGAAGCTGCCATGAGAGAGGCTATAAACATGCCAATTCAAGGTGGTGAAGCTGATATTGTTAGACTTGCTATGATTAAATTAGATAAGTTAATGAACGAGAAATATAAGGATAAAGCTTTTATGTTGCTACAAATTCATGACGAATTGGTTTTTGAAGTAAAAGAATCTGAGGTAGAGGGTTTTAAAAAGGATGTCTACGAAGTAATGAAAAATGTTATACAATTAAAAGTACCTTTGGATGTCCATATTTCTGAGGGCAATAATTTATCTGACCTAAAATAACATGAAAAACAGAAAAGAATCTTTCGGATTTTTTAGTTTAATGGGGACGATTTTAGTCGGAGCATTAACATATCTTGTGGTTAGGAAGCTAAGGGAGAGTGATGATTATGAAATTCCAGCAATTGAAGGGATTGAAAACAAAAGATCTGTTGTAGTATACAAACGGCCAAAAAGAAAAAGTTCAAAGCCTAAGAAAAAGGTTCAATCTAAAAAAGAAAATAGATCGGTTTTAACTAATTCTGCTGCAGAGATTAGGCAGAAAAAGCTTTTTGACTATATTAAGAAGAACAAGAGTTTGGTTATGAGTGAAGCACTGGATGAATTTAAAGATATAAACGAAAGAACCTTAAGGAGAGATTTAGTTGCGATGGTTAAAAAGGGATTAATTAAGAAATATGGGAGTACTAAATCTACAAAGTATGTTTTGAAGTAAAAATATGAAGTTTTCAGCCTTAACAAATTATTTAGAAAAAATTGAAGGAATATCTTCTCGTAATGATATGACTCAAGTCATAACTGAGGCATTTAATGATATGAGTTCCGAAGAGATGAGTATCTTCGCTTATGTTTTAGAAGGTCGTGTTGCCCCTTTGTTTGTTCCTGCGGAGTTTAATTTTTCTGAAAAAAGTTTAATTACGCTGTTATCACAATACACAAAAGAAAAAGTTGTAGATTTAAGATCAGAACTTGGTGATATCGGTTTAGTAACAGAGAAAATATTAGCAAAGCAAAAAGGGAAAGATTTGGATGTCTTAACGGTCTATGAATATTTATGGAAAATAATTAGTGTAAAGGGCACAGGATCTGTTAAAACGAAGGCTAATTATGTCGGGGACATACTATCCCAACTATCTCCAAATGAGGCTAAGTTCTTCACGAGAATGGTTGTAGGCAAGCTTAGAAT
>DASZTI010000002.1:0-4275 GCA_035548215.1 Candidatus Dojkabacteria bacterium | reverse complement strand
AGTCTTGATAAATTATTAATCCCTTTCGCGATTTTACTCGCAGGATTAATGATTTCTCTTACTGTATTTTTCTCATTAAGGAATAATACTCCAGCGAAAACAACAGATACTAATACAACGACAGATACAACAGGAACTACAGGAACTCCAACCGCAACAGGTGATGGGAGTGCAAATATTAGTTTAGATAATGACCCATATTTAGGAGATAAGAGTAAAGCAAAGATTGCTATTGTTGAATTTAGCGATTTTGAATGTCCTTACTGTCAGTTATTCTTCCAGCAAACAGCTCCAGATTTAATTAAAAATTATATAAATACTGGTAAAGCAATTTTAGTATATAGAGATTATCCATTAAGTTTCCATGAACCAAACGCAACTAATGAATCAATGGCTGCAAACTGTGTATTTGACCAAGGTGGAAATGATAAGTATTTTAAATATCATGATTTAATATTCCAAAACTCTAAAGTTAATGGTGCAGGTTTAGCAACTACTGCTACTGGTGAAGTAGATAAGCTTAAGGAATATGCTGGCAAAGTTGGAGTTGATGTTAATAAATTTATGAGTTGTTATAACTCAAAGAAATTTGCTGATGAAATAACAAAGGATGAAGCTGATGGAACAGCCGCAGGTATAACAGGTACACCAGGGTTCATCATTGGAAAATTTGATAAAGATGGAAATATAAAGAATGGTGTTGTACTTTCAGGTGCATATCCATATGCTAACTTCCAAGTAGTATTAGACAAGTTATTATCAGAGTAAGCATGAATGATAAGGCTAAAAAGTATGTAAAAGCATTAATGCTCTTCTTCGTTGCGGGGGCATTAATCTGTTTATACCTTTACTATACAAAAGTAGTAAACGCTCCTGTTGTTTGTATTAATAATGGCTGTGACGAAGTCTTAAGTAGTCCTTATGCATATATGTTTGGATTTTCTGTCGCTGGTTGGGGACTCCTTTATTATTTAGGTATGGCAGGCTTAACAGTTGTTTTATTGAACAATTTCAACAAAACTTTATTTAATCTTTTAGGTATAGGACTCCTTTGGGGTGTTATTTACACTATTTATCTTCGATATATTGAGTTTTTTAAGATAGGAAGTATCTGTATTTGGTGTTGGTCTTCAGTTGTGATAATATTGATTTCAGTAATAGTATTCGTACTTTTTTACAAAGAAATCAATGGAAATAAAGAACAATAAACTATCTCTATTAAATCTCTTTCTTATATCAATTGGAGTTATAACATTAACCTCCATTGCCTTTTTAGTTCTTAATACTTTCTACCCTTGGTTAGTAGTCTTAGTGTCGTTTTTTATCATTCTTCTCTTTATATCCCTGTTTAAACCTAGACTTGATTGGAAAGTAAATCTAAAAAAAGATATTGATTGGATTCTTGTTGTTATCCTTTTTTTCGGATTGATAATGCGAATTCAACCATGGTTATACCTTGAAGGTGGTCAAGATCAAGGGGTATACATTTCTCTCTCACATCAGTATGAAAAAACTCATGGGTTGTATATAACAGATGATTTTAGACAATCTTTAACTCAAGAACAAAAGTATTTTTATGATAAAGATGGGATGGACAAAGTATTGGGTATTAGGCATTTAGACTTAGGACAATCAAAATATTATTTTTATTTCTATCCCGCACATCCTGTTTGGATGAGTATGTTTGGATCATTAATAGGAAGTGACAATAGAGTGTACTCACTAACATTCTTTTCATTACTTTCCATTGTTGCAATTTATCTTCTAACAAAACTTGTTACAAAGAATAGATATATTGGTTTGACTGTTGCGATTCTTATGACGCTCAATCCATTGCACTTATTCTTCTCAAAGTTTCCTGCTGGAGAAGAGGTCGCTTTAGCATTCTTTCTTTTCGCGTTCTATCTTTTCATTAAATTTTATTATGACTCAAAAGAAAGAAAGAGTTGTGTTTATGATCTCCTTGCCTCATTACTTTTAATAATAAGTTTCTTTTTTACCCGAATTACAGGAATTTTGTATCTGCCAATAATCATTTTCTTATTAACTGTATTTTTGTTAAAGACTGAGGATAGGCAAGATAGAATTCATCTAATTTGTTATGCTTCAATGGTTTATATATCTTATATCCTTTCAAACTTAGTTTATCTTATTTATATTCCATTTTTATTCGCACATTCATATAAGTTCCTATTTGCTCATGGAAAATTAATACCATTGAGAGTCTTGGCTACTTCTTTAGGTTTAATCAGTGTCCCAATACTCTATATCTATTTAATTACAGGTTTTAAGGAAGGCTTAGTCAAAGTCTGGGATATATTCAATAAGTATTATAAATATTTTTATATTATTATTGGTTTAATTCTTGTTTTATTCTCAGTTTACTATTTATACAAGGTCGGTTTTACGGATTTCTATAAAGGAAAAGTTTATGATACCCAATGGTTTATGGTTGGTACTCGATGGTTTGTTCTTAAAGACCTTTCAATTACAAGTATATTTATGTATTTAACGCCGCTGTTTGTAGTTCCTGTGTTTTATTTCTTATTTAAAAAAGATTTACCAAGTGAAATTAAAATCCTGTTGTTTGTCTTTTTATATTTCTGTACTTTCACAGTTGTTATTACAAAATTTATTCCACACCATTACTATTTCGCTAGATATCAACTATCCGAAATAATTCCTTTAGGTTTAATTCTTTTAGGTTATGTCTTGTATGAATTAATTAAAGATACAAGGGTTATCTTAAGAACTCTTGGTTGGCTTACACTTACACTCATAATTGTTTACTTTGGTTATTTTTCTTTCTATCTATATCAAGGGCCTGTTGGTGCGGATGAATCATTCTTTACAACCTTAGAAAAGACTGTAGGAGATAAGAATAGTGCTGTTATCTATTATCAAACAGATGCAAAATGGCCTTCTGATTTTATGGTTACACCTCTTCGTTACTATTTTGATTTTAATGTATTTCAGATAAAGGATATTAAAGATTTTGAAAGTAATGATCTTACTAAGTTGCCAAAATCATATACAAATCTTTACTATTTAAGTACAACAAAACTTGATAAACCATATTTAAAATATGTTGCAACAGAGATTTATACTCAAACATTTTACGCAGCAACATCAGTTCCTATGGACTTCCCATTAAATTACACTATAAGTAATGTTCAACTTCCGTTTTGTAACCAAATTGCACCTGAAAAGCATTGTGGTGGAATAATTCCAATTAAATATCATAAAGGTACAAAGGAGCTGTATTTGTATAAAATCGATGTAAATAGTATAAATACAAAGGGTAAATAAATTGAAAAAATAATGAAATGAAATTAGTAATTATCTCAATCTGCTTTAATGAAGAAAATACTGTTGGAGAACTTTTAGATCGAATGCCCAAAAAGATAGCCGGTATCGATCAAATTACACGTGTAATTGTTGATGATGGAAGTCACGATAAAACCGTAGAAATCGCCAAAAAACATGGAGCAATTGTTTTAGAAAATATTCATAATAAAAAACTGACATTTTCATTCCAAAAAGCTGTTGATTATGCATTAGAAATTGGGGCAGATGTAATGGTAAACATAGATGGAGATCTTCAATTTGACCCTGAGCAAATCCCAATGTTGGTTGAGCCTGTTGTTAGTGGTGAATATGATTTTGTTGTCGGTGATAGATTTACTGATCCTGATACAGGTAAAGTACGAAGACCTAAAAATATGCCAATAACAAAATATTGGGGAAATATTTTAGGAACTATGGTTGTTGGGTGGATTTCTAAAAAGAAATTTAATGATGTTACCAGTGGTTTTAGAGCATACAATAGAGAGGCTTTGTTAAATATAAATATCAATACACGAGATACATATACACAAGAA
Organism: Candidatus Dojkabacteria bacterium; assembly: GCA_035548215.1. Classification (GTDB taxonomy): domain Bacteria; phylum Patescibacteriota; class Dojkabacteria; order SC72; family SC72; genus DASZTI01. Next base: position 394 of record DASZTI010000002.1, on the reverse strand, counting down.
TCATTCCAAATATTAACCGAAAAGAAATTAAATATTAAGCAGATTCCTGTTAATGTGAAATATTTTGCAAAAAGAAAGTCTAGAGTAGTTACAAGCGTTGTTACTTATATAACGAAATCCACAATCAATATTCTAAGAGCGTTTAGAGATTTTGCCCCATTGAAATTCTTTGGATTGCTCTCATTATTCCCATTAATCCCTGGAACTGGATGCTCAGTCTTTGTATTAATGTATTGGTTAAAGCATCATACATTTACACCATATAAGTTTGTAGGTTTTGCAGGTATCTATCTTGTAACACTAGCAATACTAATCTTTTTAGTTGGTATCATGGCCGATATGATGGACAGAATTGTTCATAACCAAGAAAAAATTCTGTATTTTAGTAAGAAGA
>DASZTI010000001.1:0-9760 GCA_035548215.1 Candidatus Dojkabacteria bacterium | reverse complement strand
CATATTAAAGGAAATTCAGAGTTCAAAGGTTATATTTTTAAGGTAAATGAGCATACATTAATCCCAAGAATTGAAACAGAACAATTGGTAGACATGGTTATTAATAATATTGATCAAAAAACAGATTTTGTTTTAGATATTTGTTCAGGAACAGGGTGTATTTTAATTTCCATAATTCTAGAACTACAGAAGAAAGAGAACTTTTTAAACGAAAATTGGAAGGACATTAAATTTATAGCAGTTGAAAAAGATTCAAAAGCTATTGAAGTGTTAAGAGAGAATTTAGCTTTACATAATCTTCAGGACCGAATTGAGATAATACAGTCAGACCTTTTAGATAGTTACCCTTATGATCTAAAAAACACTATTATTGTAACTAACCCCCCATATATATCACTGAAGGATTACAAAAAACTAGATAAATCTGTATTAGATTATGAACCAGAAATAGCGTTATTAGGCGGAGAAATGGGTTATGAGATAACCCAGAAGTTATTAGAAGATATTGCCAAGAGAAAGAAATCAAATCTAAGTATATTTCTTGAAACTTCTCCAGATATTTCTGATTATCTTTATCTTTTATCAAAGAATATCTTCCCTACCAATAAAGTTAAAATCATCGAAGATATTTACAATCTTCCACGATTCATTTCCATTAACTAGCCTCTCCTAAAGTAACATTAAGTTTAAGATACTTACCTGCTCTATAGATTTCTAATTCAATCTTATCCCCTACTTTGTAACCTTGAACTACAGTTGGAAGAGATTTATCTAAAGTTTTTCCATTTATTTTTGTAATAATGTCTCCGCTACTTACTCCAGCTTTTGCGGCTGGACTATCAGGAACAACTCTAACAATCATTGCACCAGCAACTACATTAGTATAATAAAGAGTCATGGATTGAGTAATCATCTGATATTCAACACCTAAGTATGGCATTATGAACTTTCCATACTTCATGTATTCATCAAGCCTCTTCTTTATGACATTAATTGGAAGAGCAAATGAGATATTATCAGCACCTGAAGTTGTAGCAAAATTAACACCAATTACTTCATTACTACTATTTATTAATGGTCCACCAGAATTACCAGGATTAATTGCTGCATCAGTTTGGATAACTTCATAATATGTTTTTGATGTGCTACCTAAGAATCCACCACTTGTTTCAACAGTTCTATTAAGTCCGCTTATGATTCCGCTAGTAACGGTACCTGCATACTCACCAAGTGGAGTGCCTATAGCTACGACTAGTTGTCCTACCTGAAGATTATCTGAATCGCCTAACTTTAAAGGCGTTAGATCTGTAGCGTTTACTTTAAGTAATGCAATGTCATTAACATTATCAACAAGGACTTTCTCTACATCGTACTCTTTCCCTGCCTTTGTAATTATTTTGTAATCAGCATTGTTAGCAACAACATGTTGGTTAGTTATTACCAATCCGTTTTTATCAACTACAAATCCAGTTCCAATATTTGTAGTTTGATCAACAACTCCTTTTTCAGGATTTAATTTAGCTTGCTTAATCGCAACACTTACAACAGAATCCTGAGAATTTTTTACAACATTTATAATGACATTTTCCTCAGATCCAATTTGGTTAACTTGGGTTGTTGTTGGAGTATTTTTGTTAAAAAGATTTGAAATACTAAAATTTGCATCCTTAAGTTTCTGCCCAACTGTTACTCCACCCCAAATCCCTAAAACAATTAATAACAAACATATGAAAATTATTACAAAGATATAAACAAGAGCTTTAACAACATTCGAACCTTTATGATGATCTGCGTGAGTATGATGCTCAGTGTGACTTTCGTGTTTTTTCTCTTCTTTTTCCATATATTAAACTGTTTTAAAAATTTAATTACTTAATCTTAGATAAAACGGTTTGTATTGCTTTAACTAATTGGTTATCAATTCCTTTCTTAAAGTCTTCTTCCGAATACTTAACAACCTGATCAGGTTTTATAGTATTATCATGATTTATCCAACTTCCATCTGGTAATAACCATTTAAGAGTTGTTAAGTGCAATGTTGCACCACCTGGTAAATCAAGAATACTTTGTGCCGTACCCTTACCATAAGAATTTTCTCCAATTATTAATGCTCTATTATTCTTCTGTAACGCTCCTGCTAAGATTTCAGATGCAGATGCGCTACTTCCATCAACTAAGACAACAACAGGCATATCTATCATCTTTCCCTTTCTATCAACTTTAAAGTCCTGTACATTACCATTTCTATCTTGTTGTTTAGAAACAATTGTTCCCTTAGGTAAGAATTCACCTCCTGCATATACAGCTGCATCAAAATACCCACCTGGGTTACCTCTTAAATCAATAATGACTCCTTTTGCATTACTATTTAAGACCTGTGCTACTGCATTGTCCCAATTAGTTTCCCACTTCATAAGTGAATCTTCGGTGAATCGACTAACGTTTATAATTTTAAGCTCTGGATGATCTTTTACATCTTTAACTTCAATACTTGGAACGGTTATTTCTCCCCTGGTGATAGTTAGATCTTTAGTAGTATTTGTTCCTTTAGGAACGATTGTTAAAGTTACTGTTGTGCCAGATTTACCTCTGATTTTCAAAACAATATCAGAAAGATTATCTGTTGATTTAATTGCAATACCATCCACTTTTACAATAATGTCCCCTGCTCGCAGCCCAGCTTTTTGTGCTGGTGATCCACTTAATGGGGCAACGACGATAACTTGGTTGTTTTCATAACCAAGTTCAGCACCAATTCCTTGGAATGCCTTACCCGAAATACTATTGTTAAAATCTTCAGTCTCCTTAGGATTTAAAAAGAGTGTTGCTGGATCATCATACGAGGACACCAATCCCTTTATAGCAGCATACAACATGTTCTGGTCTGTAACTTTGTTACTATCAACATACTCTCCTTTTAAATCATCCCAAACAGTCCAAAAGAGATTGAAATCAGCACTTGTATCTCCATTACTTTTGTTAATAACTCCACTACCGGAAGGTACAAACCAACCCTTACTTGTAACATATCGACCAGATATAAAGCCAAAGACAAAAGTAATGACTACTAATATTGAAATTCCGACATATTTGAATGAATTCTTTTTCTGCATAACATTAAAAATAAGCTTAATAAAGTATATCAATTATATTCATACATAAAAATGAATACAAGCTAAATGTTTTTAATAAACAAGTGGGATTAAATTTGACTCACTAAGTAATGCTCTTTTTCCATTATCCGTGGCAATTAATGCGACATGCTCTTCAGAATTAAGCTCAAGAATCCTAGCCTTAACATTAAACATGTCTGTATCTTTTACAATTACATACATACCTTCATGCAAAACTGCCACCTCTTTTGTGGTGAGAGTAATTTTACTTAAGTGTTGTCCATTATCAGGAAATACCACCTTTGAAGTATCATTTGAATAATCAACTACACATATTAAACCTTTGAAACCTTCTAAAACATTAGTATAAAGGTCACTTAGCCCCAAATTACCAAACCCGCCCAGAAGTGTTACAGGAACTTTCAAATCTGAATAATCCATATAATTCATTGAATAAACAACTACATGCATGGCCCCTCTTAAATATAATTGATTTATTAGTTCAGGATATACAAATTTACCAGCATAAACAATTTTTCCTTCATAACTTTCTTCTAAATCTTTAACTGTATATATCGAATCTCCATTTTTTATGAGCGTAAACTCCCCTCGAATATGGTTTTGTGATTTCCCACTATTCGTTTCCAAACTTTTTGCATTGCCAATTCCTTCTAGACTTAATGCATTTGCCTGGACAACAATTCCAGTATTAACATCAATATCTACGACTTTTCCATAAAATTGCGTGTGAACTTCTTCAACAGTATTTTCTCCCAGGATATCGATAAATCCGGAATCTATTCTAGATAGACTAAGAATACCTTCATTATTAGCAACAATTCTTTTCACACTTAAACCACCAGTTGTTAACCGTTCAGCTAAAGTTTCTCCTTTGGTTACATACTCACCATTAAGTCTAACAATAAAGTCCGCAGATTCTTTTATATTACTTCCAAGTTCCTTAGGTATGTAAAAAGAAGATAAAACCTTTTTATATTCTTTTGTCATAATAGGCTTTCGAGGGGTAATGCTATCTCCTTTTTTAACATGGAGATTTAAACTTCCATCAAGTGGAATAGTAAAATCGTAATTCTCTACTTTATTTATGACTTTAAATATTTTCTTCATTAACCCATGCACTCATTCTTAATTTATTGTTTTTAGGTTCTGGTCCGTAAACAATTGGCTTGCTTCGTCCATCAACTACTAATTTATCATAACTCCATGTTGAAGAGCTCTTGGATATCTCATACTTTTCTTCATCATAAAGATTTGCATTAATAAATTTACCATTGAGCATATATCTTATGTTTTTAGGTAGATTTATCTCGGAAATTTCTTGTGCAAATGCAAAATGTTTTTCATTTTCACCGTTCTCAACATTTACATTGGCATCAAAAATTACTTTTCTTTCTTTATTTGCTTTTCCGACATTAGGAGCAATGAGTTTAATACTCTTTTTAAAGATATCATCAAAGGAAAGAATATATTTACTCTTAATACTTCCATTAATATATGTATTTCCAAGAGGTACAAGATCATTTGATGTGTTGATAAAGATATCAATATCACCTAAAACCTCCAAGCCATCAAGTATTGCAACAAGAAGAGGCCTAAGTTTCAAATTTGAAAGTAAGCCACCTGTTAAGATTAATGCATTTTTTGTGCTATTTAATCCAAAGTTATCAAATTTTCCTTGATTATCATTTCGCAAAGTTAAAATTTCAATTGTAAGAACTGCTCTCAAAATATCTTTTAGGGAATTTCTAACGATTGATGAAGTATAATCATATGTATAATTCGCTACTAAATCAGCTAATTTCTCATTATTTATCTCTTCAGTTAAAAACGCCTTAAGTTTAGGTGATAGAACACTCTTTATGAATTTATCTTTTTCAGTCCAAACTACTTTTCCAGAGAAATATTCTAATTCATTATGAGGTCTAACAAGTTTAATGCCTTGTTGAGATTTAGCTAATCTATATGCCCAAATTGAAAAGAAATTTAAATCCAAAAGCATGACATCTTCATAACCATATTTTCTTTGAAATGATGATGTAAAATCTTTTATTGAAGCATTTGAGATTGGAGTGACTGGCAATCCGAGTGTAAATGTTCTTACAGTTTCTATTACTTTGTGAATTTCCCAGAATCTTTCATCAACAATAATTTCTGCTCCATTAATACCTGTCCCTTCCCCACTAAACTTTGTAATATGATGAAAACCTTTGTCGAATAATTGCCAGTTCCAAAGAGTTTGTAATTGTTCAATGTATTCTGACCAAAAATGTGGATTATTGATATCATCTTTTGTAATACCATCAACAGTATCTTCTAAGACATAGTGCCTAGAGATATTAAAATCATGGTATATGAGGTTCGCTTTTACGAAAGTATCTTTGAGATATATTACAAGATATGCGTTTTGTTCTAAGTTGGGCAGGTTCAATGTTAAATAAAGCTATTTTAATAGTAAAACTTTACATTACTTAGAGAAAATTTTCAAATAGAATTATTCTACTGCAACATATGGAAGCAATCCAACAGTTCTAGCTCTCTTTATAGCTTTAGTAATCTGTCTTTGATGCTTTGCACATACGCCTGATTTCTCAGTAGAAATGATCTTACCTCTAACAGAAGTAAATTTCTTTAATTGATAGACATCTTTATATGTTACAATTTTTACACCAGATTCACATAGAGGACACTTAAGGTTTAAGACAATTTTTCTTCTTTTTCCTTTTCTCTTTTTCCCTCCACCGTAACTGCTACCGCTATCATTATCATAGCTAGATGATGAATCATCAAAATTCTCACCTTCTATTTTTTTTACTACTTCGTCAGCCATAAATCTAATCGATTCATTAAATTAATTTAAAAAGGTAGATCCTCTAATGGATCTCCTGCTTTAGTTACATCTTCTTCAAGAACTTGCTCATCACCACCTTTTGCATCATCGTCATTTTTAGCTGCTGCTACGCCTGCTCCACCAGTTCCTTTTCTACCCTTATCATCAAGCAATATCATATCTTCAACTCTAACTTCAGTCTTATATTTAACAACACCTGCATCATCTGTCCAAGATCTAGTAGTTAAAGATCCTTGAATATAAACTTTCATTCCTTTAGCTAATAATTGGCTACAAATTTCAGCCATCTTATTCCATGCTACAAGGTTGAAAAATTCTGTAGATTCTTCAACTCCACCCTCTTGATTCTTCCAAGATTTATTTGTTGCTAAGCCAAAACTTGCAACTGCGGTTCCGTTTGATGTGTATCTTAATTCAGGGTCTCTGGTTAAGTTACCAATCAATTGAACTAAATTTAAAGATCTTGCGGCCATTGTTTTGTATAAACTAAATTTAACATTCCTATACTATACACCCAGAAAATGAAAACGGTATGAATTAGATCTCTGCTTCGATTTCCTTTTTCTTAATACCTTTTCCAATTAACTCAGGGTGATCCATTTCAACAATCATAAATCTCAATATTTCAGGTTTCAAACCTAATTTTCTCTTCATTTCAGTTATAGCGTTTCCTTGTGCACTGAAAGTATAATTGATGTAATAACCTTCATTATGACCCTTTATATCATAAGCTAAGTATCTTTTACCCCATACATCTACATCTAAAACTTCACCTTTAGCTGCTTCTACTTGGTCTAAAAGATCTTTATGTAAAGCTCTTCTGATATCATCTGGTAATAATGGCTTTAAAACAACCATTAATTCATAATTCTTTGTTTTTACTTCTGCTTTCATTCACACAACAAAACAATTTTAATATAACCTAATTAAGGCAATGGGATTGTAACAAAAATAGTTTAGAAAGTAAACGATTACTTAGTATTTGCATACACATTAATGTAATCCCCATCCTGTATTAGGTAGTCCTTACCATAATTTTTTACCAATCCTTGTTCCTTAGCTTTAACCCAACCCCCAACTTTTAACATTTCATCGACATTTACAACATCAGCAGTAATAAATTTCTCACCCAAATCTGTATGAATAACTCCAGCAGCTTCTTTTACAGTTGCGCCCTGCCCTATTGTCCAAGCATTAACCTCTTTCTCACTTCCTGTATAAAAAGTTAACAGACTTAATCTCTTAAAGGCAGTTTGTATAATGTCTTCAATTGTTTTGGGCTTAAATCCAAGCAACTCAATATATTCATTCTGTTCTTGCTCGTTCATATTTGACAATTCTCCTACAAGTTTTACATCAGCCTGAATAATAAATTCTTTAGAATCTTCTGGAATTACTTTTTCCAAATCACTCACCCACTTCTCTCGATCCCCCTCATCCATTCCTTCTTTAATATTAAGAACATACATCATCTTTTTATCTGTTAATAACCATAATTCTCTTAAAAGAGCTCTTTGGTCATCTGTTAAATTCACTAAACAAGCTGGTTTACCCTCATTAAATCCTGCCATAACTTTTTCTAATACAGGAATTAATGCTTGCTGATCGTCTGTAATTGCAACCCTATTTATCTTCTTTAATTCGCCTAATTTCTTCTCTACTGTTTCAATATCTTTAAGAATTAATTCGGATTGCACAAGTTCTAAATCTTCTGCAGGACTCACTCTATTATATACATGAACAATCTGTTCACTCTTAAAGGCTCTCAATACATACATAATTACATCACACTCTCGTATATGTGATAAAAACTGATTACCCAAACCCTCACCCTTTGACGCACCTTTAACTAGACCAGCGATATCAACAAATGTCATGGCTGAAGGAACTTTTTTCTGTGCTTTAAAAAAGTCCTCCATAGCATCTAATCTTCTATCAGGAATTCTAACTACACCAACATTCTTATCTATCGTTGTAAAAGGAAAGTTTTCAGCTGGAACAGAATTTTTTGTCAAACTATTAAAAAGAGTTGATTTTCCTGAGTTAGGCAAACCGACAATACCAATGGACAATGTGTGAGATCTAATAACGGACATTCTAATTAATATTTGATAAACTATTTTAAAATACGTTTTGATTATACATTATGATTAAGAAATTTACATATATATTAACAATATTTGCTCTTGTCTTAACCAATACTGGAATATTTTCAACCCTCAAAATTAATGCCGCAGCTCATGACATTGATGTTACTGATAGCCTTACTATCAATTATGAAAACACTAATGATTATGTAACGGTTCTAGACCAATACTCTATTAATATCAATAACACTCAATACTATTACAGACCTGGCATAGAATTAAGTTTCATATTACCTAATTATGCCAATACAAAAACTCTTTCAGATTCAAGTTTTAAGCTTAAAAATCTTGATATCAGAGATATTTATGGTCAAAAAGTCTCTTATACAACTAGTGTAGGAACACAAGGTATAAATATAACTGTAACTATTGGGCAAAGAATCAGCAATGGGAATCCATATACTCTTAAAATATCATATAAGACTCATGAACTCATTGGCATTAACGGAAATATTAAGAACATCTACATCCCTGGTCTACCTAAAGATACCAAGTTTGAAGATAAACAAAGTGGTTTTAATCTAACATATGGTTATACATATGAAGCAAGAGTAATAACTGACTCTCAAACACCTGCTCCAACTTATGTCCAACCTTCCAATATGACTATAACTAAAGAACAGAATCGTACTATTTATTCGATTAACGCAAAAGACAGGCTTGGTAAATCTGGTTGGTTACAATTAGGTAATGCCCAGTATTACTATTTCAAAATTGAAGATGTTACTCCAAAAACTGACAATATTACTCCAACTACTGTCTCAAATATAACGAAGTTAGCTTCAACAAATGTTTACCGTTTAATGCTTCCACGAGAGCTCGATGAAACCAAACAGAAAGTTTTCATTAAAGAAATTACCCCAGCTCCAAAGAAAATAACTCGAGATGATGAAGGAAACTTAATAGCAGTAATAGATGTGCCAGCAAATATTGAATCAAAGATCACAGTTGAAGGATATATCCAAGAATCTAAAGAAGAACTAACCAAACAGTTACAACTCCCAGAAATTTCTATTCAAAAATATTTAGATAGCGTAAAGAACATGCCTTCGTATTCAACATACATTTCTGCAGAAAAATACTGGGAGGTTAATGATCCTGTAATTCAAAATGCAGCAAAAGACATTAAATCAAAACTTACAACAGATTCAATTAAAGACCTGCTCACTGCAGACTATAAATATATTATTGATAAGTTCAATTACAGTTACGATAAGATAAATAATGGTAATGAAAGACTTGGAGCTAAAGCAGCACTCCTTGGAAGTCAAACAATTTGTATGGAATATTCTGATGCATTAACAGCAATCTTAAGAGCCCAAGGTATTCCAAGTAGAATTGCAATTGGTTATGGTAACGACCCATTTGGAACTGAAAACCTCATATCAAATGATAAACCACTCGAGCAAAGAATTGGACATCAATGGACTCAAGTTTGGATTCCTGATTACGGTTGGTTATCACTTGATCCAACTTGGGGTGAGTCTCAAAGGACATATATTGGTAGTGATTTAGACCATATTCTTCTTTATGCAGTTGGGAATGATAAAGAGAATGTTTCAGATGTTCTTCTGTATACCGCCGATAACTCTGCTCAAATTAATCTAAATAATTATAAATTCTTCTTACAA